>JAYUQN010000202.1:0-5387 GCA_043756725.1 Saprospiraceae bacterium | reverse complement strand
ATCATACAGGAGGAAAATCCTTGCTCTGGGGTCGTCAATCTTACCGTTGGAGCAAAGCAGATTTTGAAGCCAACGCCAAAGATGGTATTGCCATTGATTGGCCCATCCGTTATGAAGATTTAGAACCGTGGTACACGTATGTTGAAAAATTTGCAGGCATTTCAGGACAAAGCGAAGGCTTAGACGTTTTACCCGATAGCTATTTTTTACCGCCTATGGCTATGACGGCTCCTGAGGTGCATTTCAAAAATGCTATTAAAGATAGAATGGGTCGTGCTGTTACCGTTGGACGGGTAGCGCATTTGACGCAACCGGGTGCACATCAGACGGCTTTGGGTCGCGGTTCTTGCCAATACCGCAATAAATGTATGCGGGGTTGTCCTTACGGTGCTTATTTCAGTGCCTTATCAGCCACTTTGCCTGCTGCTGCAAAAACGAAAAAATTGACGATGATTCACAATGCCATTGTGTCTGAAATTATTTACGATGAGAAAAAAGAAAAAGCAGTAGGCGTGAGAGTGATTGACCAAATTACAAGGGCAGTAACGGAATATTATGCTAAAATTATCTTCGTCAATGCAGGGGCTATTGGCTCTACATCTATTTTGATGCAATCAAAATCTTCTCGTTTTCCCAATGGAATGGGTAATGAAAGCGACCAATTGGGACGCAATATCATGGATCATCATTTGGGCGTAGGCGCAAACGCAACAGTTGAAGGGTTTAATGACGATTATTATTTCGGCAATCGTCCAAATGGTTTGTACATTCCTCGTTTCAGAAACTGGGGCAGTGATAAGCGGGATTATTTGAGAGGCTTTGGTTATCAAGGTGGAGCCAGCCGTGCAGGTTGGGGACGGGGCACAAGTATGGACGGATTTGGTGCTGATTTCAAAGAAAATTTGACGCATCCCGGTGCTTGGTCAGTTGGTTTTGGGGGTTTTGGTGAAATTTTACCCAACCCGAACAACCGCTTTGTATTGAGCAATCAAAAAGATAAGTGGGGTTTACCAGTTTTGGAATTTGAAGCAGAGTTTAGCGATAATGAGTTGAAAATGCGAGAAGATATGATGAATGATGCGGCTGAAATGTTGGAAGCAGCAGGTTTCAAAAATATCAATCCTTACAACAGCAAAACAACGCATATCGGTTTGGGTATTCATGAAATGGGTACAGCAAGGATGGGTAATGACCCTAAAACTTCTGTGCTCAATAAATGGAACCAAGTGCATGGCGCAAAAAACGTTTTCGTTACCGACGGTGCAGGTATGGTTTCTGCTTCGTGTGTGAATCCTTCTTTAACCTATATGGCTATGACTGCCCGTGCTGCAGACTATGCGGTGAGTGAAATGAAGAAAAAGAATTTATAAGATATTATTTGAGGGAGTGTTTTCCGATATTGGAAACACTCCCTCCATAATTTAGCCACAAACAGGTATATAAAATATGCTTTGTACATTTCCATCAACAAGTGGTACTTACTCACCTGCTTCAACAAAACTATTTTTTGACTTATCTTTAGTTCACCATAAAGTGGTCGAATTAAAAACACCCTAACCTTTATTTGATTCCAAATAAAAAACATCGGCTCTTTATAAGCGGGTGTGGTATTGAAATAGTGCATAAAATACTTGATGGTCAGCTATAAAATGTTCAAAATACTGAGGGGGGTAATTTCAAAGCAAAAAATCAATACATGTTTAAAAAACTAGAATTACGAATAGTCTTAAAAGTGTTACTTTTATTTATAGCCCTTTATGCCACTGCTTTTTTAATATTGAAAGGCTGGCATCTCTATTTGTTGATTGTGCTACCCATCACGGCTTTTGTTGTTTTTGACATTTATAAAATGCTTAAACACGCACAAGATGAAGTTTCAGAGTTCGTAGAATCCATCCATTATCGCGATTTTTCACGCAATTTCAATGTCCAACAAGCACCTGCTGAGTTGCAACCTTTGCGACAGGGTTTTAATGAAATAAACTCAACGTTTCGCATCATCAGCAAAGAAAGTGAATTGCAATATCAATATTTGCAACAGATATTAGAATTGGTTGAAACAGGCATTATTTCATACCAAATCAAAACGGGTGAAATAATTTGGATGAACGATAGTTTCAAAAAAATGATGGGTATCCCCTATTTGAAAACCATTCATTCGCTTGAAAAACGGGATGCACTATTGTATCAAGATGTTTTATCCTTAAAACCTCGAGAGAACAAAATTGCCACTATTACGACTGATAAAAACACTTCAAAAATCCTTCTTTCAGCCTCTGCTTTTCAAACAGATGATAAAATTTACAAACTTATTGCCTTTCAAAATATCAATGAAGTTATAGATGAAACCGAATCGCAAGCGTGGCGCAAATTATTGAGCGTTATGACGCATGAAATCATGAATTCCATCGCCCCTATTTCGTCTTTGGCAGACACTTTAAATTATCGACTATCCTCTTTGAGCAATCAGCAAACAGATACCGTAAAGCAAATGAGTCAATACCTGTTAGAAGATTTAAAATTGGGTATAGAAACCATTCAAAAACGCAGTGAAGGCTTGTTGCGGTTTGCCGAAACCTACCGCAATCTCAATAAAATCACGACACTCAACCTGAAAAAAGTCTATGCCCGAGATTTGTTTGAAAACCTCTATCAACTCATGCACCCAACTTTGGAAGAAAAAAATATTGAGTTGGAAATCATCTTAAAAAATCCCGATTTGCAATTGGAAGTAGATACCAATTTGGTCGAGCAAGCCCTCATAAATTTGTTGGTAAACGCCATTGAAGCTGTGAAAGAGGTTGAAAATGCTAAAATTCAGCTATCCGCTTTCATTTCACCTGCCAACAAAACCATTCTAAAAGTTGCGGATAATGGCAGTGGAATTGCGGAAGATGTGCTTGATAAAATTTTTATTCCTTTTTTCAGCACCCGCAAAAGTGGCAGCGGCATCGGATTGAGCTTGTGTAAACAAATTATGATGTTGCACAAAGCGCATATTCAGGTGCAAAGTACGCAGGGAGAAGGCACGGCTTTTAGTCTACAATTTTAACCTAAAGTCGCCGCTACAAATGCTTGAAAATATCAGCAGCTTTTGAAATAGCTTCCAAGCGCGCTTGTTCTAACATAGCTAAAAAATCATCGTTGGGTTTTGTCTTTTCTTTAGGGGCTTCCCGCTCCTTATACAAGTCTTTTATATCAAACGGCAACGGTTTGTCATTTTCAGGCTCAACGCCATTAAAAATAGTATCGGCAATTTTTTTAAATTCAGATTCGGCTTGTTTAATAATATAAGCCAAATCTGGTTTAAGGTCATTAGACAAATTAAAGACAAACTTTTTTTTCATCATTTAAATTTTTGAAAAAACACCAACAAAAGGTTAGTAGAGAATTTTACTTTTTCTTTTGTTGTTTTTTTAAAAGTCTTTTTTAATACTTTTTTAGACCCCTCATAAATTGTTGATTATCAGTGTGTTACAAAGGTATAATGTAACCAAAATCTTACACTAATGTAACTAAAATCTTACACTAATGTAACTAAAATCTTACATTAATGTAACTAAAATCTGAAATAATGTAACCAAAATCTTACACTAATGTAACTAAAATCTTACACTTTGCTCCTACCCTCTTCTAAATGTAACTAAAATCTTACTATTCGTGCCTTTAATGGGTAAAGTGGTTTTAAACATCCTGAATACACCTAAAATGTTATAGAAATTTAAAAAGGATATGAGTTACTGTTTTTTATAATTCCTTGTTTTTCAATGTTTTATCAAAATAATGTAACTAAAATCTTACAAATTGCTTTGATTTTATAGTTTTGTAACTTGTTGAAAAAAAGTTACTTTTTTTATTGAGATTGCCAATTTTAGTTACTTTTGTAATTCTTATATAACCAGCTTATTTGACAATGAAATCAGAAAAACCACAAGAAGAGACGATAAAAGACCTTCAAAATAACCCAGATTACGTTATTTTGAGCAACTCTTTGTCGAATCCCAAATTCATAAAAAGTATTGGTAAAGCAACCTTCGCTCAACCTTTATCAGATTTGTATATCCCTAAAATTTTTGTCCAGATTATTTCCAAACTGACGCCCCAGCATTTGGAGAATAAAATCGGGAATTATGTAAAAGTACATTTCAATATCACCGAGTTTTTAGCAGAGGTAGGCATCGCTGAAAAACGGGGCTTTTACACGCATATTTTAGATTCTATCAAAACTATGCAATCTATCAGCATACAATATGAGGACAAAAATACGATATTTGGCTATTCCCTTATCCCTGCCTACGAATTTGGTAAAAATAAAGGTCATTTGGTTTTAGACATCCATGAAAACATCGTGAGAGAGATTTTGCAAGTCAATCAAAATAGTAATTTTTCTTATTTGAAACAATACCTTTTTCGCCTTTCCAACAGTCAAGCAGTCAAACTGTTTCAGTTTTTTGTGAGTTGGAAAAACAAGGGTTATGTTGAACTGACGTTGGATAATTTCAAAAAAAAATTTGGCTACGATACTGAGGGGTACTCCCGTTTTGCCAATTTGAAGCTGAAAGTGCTTGACCCTGCTATCAATGATATTAATGATAAAACAACTTTGGACGTGCGCTATGAAATTTTAAGTAAAAACCTTAAAAGCAAAAAGCCGCGTGTGGATGGTTTGCGTTTCATCATAAAAGAAAAAGATAAAAAGCTATTGGAAAGTAAAACAGCATCTGAAAAAGCAGTGATTTTAATAGAAGATGAAAAAAACGAAGCTACGGAAAAAGATATGCTTTTCACCCGCTATTCAAGTGCCGTTATTGACAAATTTGGTGTAAATCCGACTGCTTTTTTCAAAATCATTGAAACTTATAGCGATGTGGACATAAAAAGAGCGGTTGATTTGACTGAAAAAACTGACGCTAAAAAGAAAATAGATAACCTCGCAGGCTTTTTTGTCGAAGCTTTGAAAAATAAGTATTCGGATGCGGATGAAACAAAACGGGTGCAAGAAGGGGTTAAAGTTGCTAAGGTGAAAAAGGAAAAAGAGAAAAGCGAAATAGAGCAAAGAACAAAAGACGATGAAAAACGCTTGAAAAGCATTCAAGAAGATACCCACGTTTTGGCATTAATCGCACAAGATGCTGATTTTGCCAACACTGTTTTTCAAAAATTCAAAGAATCCTTTGTGGGTAAAAACTTTTTAGATTATTCCTTGCAGGATGTTTTAAACAGCAATTTGACGAAAGGGGCTTTTTTGAGTGAGGCGAAAAAATTAATGTGAGGCTACCCTACTCTATTTAACTTGAATTAGGATTTTTAAGATTAGAAGGATTTAATAGGATTTTAGATGTTGACAGCCTCGTGGGTCAACATCTAAAATCCTATTAAATCCTTCT
>JAYUQN010000201.1:0-2104 GCA_043756725.1 Saprospiraceae bacterium | reverse complement strand
TACCTGCCGCATCATAGTAAGTGCCTTTGTAGTCCACATTGTCAAAATCGGGGGGCGTTCTCAACAAACCCAGATAGAGACCCGAAACATTTGAGTTTTGTTGAATTCGGTTTGAATTAGTTAAAATATAGTTCGCTTTAGTTGATAATTTGACTTTCGAACCAATAAAATCGTTATTTAAACGAACAGAACTGCGGCGGTAATCGCTGTTGTACTTGATAATCCCTTTTTGATTCAAATCTGTAACACTGAAAAATGTCCTTGACCTTTCAGAACCCGCACTTAAAGTTAAGGAATTTTCTAAAAAATTACCCTTGCCAAAAATAGCATCGAAGTTCGCATCCGCATAATTTGACCTATCGTTTTTAACGAAAAGACCCGCTGCTGGACGGCGACCTGTTGGGTAATAGACTTTACCTGAAATATCACTGACAAAACGCTCGTTGCCCGTTGCCACACTGTCGGCTGCACCGCTTCTGTCGGCAATTTTATCACCCCAAGAGTTTGAGGCTGTTGGGCTATACAAGCCCCTATCACCTTGTCCATATTTATCTTGCATGGGGTGACGGGCATTTATTTGGTCAACCGAATAACTCATACCATAAGATATTTGTAGTCTGCCCGATTTCCCCTTTTTAGTCGTGATAACCAATACACCGTTGGCAGCTCTTGAACCCCATAAAGCGGCGGCGGCAGCTCCTTTCAGCACTTGCATAGACTCAATATCGTTGGCATTGATGTCATTCAAACGGGATTGTTGCGCCACACCCACACCTGTTGCCGAAGAGCCGAAACCCAGCGCATTGCTGTTAGAAATGGGGATACCATCCAAAATAATTAAGGGTTGGCTTGCCCCAGTGATGGTGTTTGCGCCTCGAATTTGGATGTTTGAGCCTGCCCCCGGGTCGCCCGTTGAGCGGGTGATGCGCACACCCGAAGCCTTACCCGCCAAGCCTTGCAATATACCCGACTCTCCCGAGCGTATCACGCTTTTGGGGTCAACTTTTGAGCTGGTTGAGCCTTGTTTGTCACGGTTTTCAGTGAAACCCAAAGCGGTCACGACCACTGTTTCGAGGGCGTTGATTTCGTCTTTCATCATCACATCAATGGTTGCCCGAGAACCGACAGTTTCACGGACGGATTGCATGCCAACAGATGAAAAGACCAACACGGCATCGGAGCCAGAAACACCGATTTGATAAGCTCCTTTCATATCGGTAACTGTTCCTTTGGTCGAGCCTTCAAGGACGACACTGACTCCGGGAACACCTTCGTTGTTTGCGTCTTTTATAACACCCGATACCATAAACTCGCTACCTTGCGCTGCAAGATGCACAGGATTGATGAAAAACAATAAGACCCATAAAATGGAGATTTTGAGTAAACTCGCCCCGAATTTGGTTTGTTCGGAACATCTAGTAAGGTTCACATTCATAGTGAGAATGATTAAAAATTAAGAAGAATGGTTTAATTAATTCGCTTTTTTCACAAAAATAAAAAGAAAATTATATTTAATATATATTTTTTTGATTTTCGTAAGTGTTGGAAGGATGAAAGTACATTAACGTCTTTTTTTAGGATAAAATAGACAGTTTTTTGCGGTTTTACTGAGGGGGGGCATTTAGAGTTTATTTGGAAGTGTGTAAAATAAAGTGGTTGACTGATATTGGTTATTATCTTGCTCGGTTCAAAAATAAGCCTATTAAAAAATGAAATTATACTAAATCGAAAGTAGTTTTCGGATTTGAGATTGACGGTAGCAGCGACTTTAGTCCAATGCCATTAAGCTAAGGAATCATTAAAATTTACCTCTCGCAAAGCCCGAAGAACCCCCTGCCCCTAAAGGGGAGTACAGCCGAAGTAAGTCAAAGATAGGTACTTTTTCAAAGAAAGAGTCCGAATCTATAAGCTACTTCGTATGTACTCCCCTTTAGGGCAATGCCATTAAGCTAAGGATTTTTAACCGAGGTTTACGTAGAGACGTTGCACTGCAACGTCTTGGCTTTATTCGCTTTTGACCACAATTAAGACGTTGCAGTGCAACGTCTCTACGAAAAATCCGAATAAATCTAATAATAAATCCTTAGCTTAATGGCATTGGACT
>JAYUQN010000200.1:0-15776 GCA_043756725.1 Saprospiraceae bacterium | reverse complement strand
TTTTTTCAAAAGCGATGCAAATTTACAGGCTTTTAAAATAAAAATGCAATATTTGTGCCACTTATTTTAAAAATAATTTTTACTCATTACAAGCACTTATCATAAACCATTGATTATGAGCCTTTTAACCGTCGGAACCGTTGCCTTTGACACTATTGAAACTTCCTTTGGAATCGCTGAAAGAGTCGTGGGTGGCTCTTGTACCTACGTGAGTATGGCAGCGTCTTACTTTAAAAATGATATTAATCTGTGCGCCGTCGTCGGTGATGATTTCCCAAAGAGCGAATTAGAATATTTCCAATCGCGCGGAATCAACCTCGAAGGTCTTGAAATTAAGAAAGGTGAAAAATCTTTCTTCTGGCATGGACGATATCATAAAGATATGAATGGGCGTGACACCCTTATCACTGATTTAAATGTTCTCGCAGATTTTAACCCACAACTACCCGAAAGTTACAAAACCAGTGACTTTGTGATGCTTGGAAATCTAACGCCCGATGTGCAAATGAGCATCATCAATCAAATGACCAAACGCCCAAAACTCATTGCACTTGATACAATGAATTTTTGGATGGACATTGCTCTAAAAAGCCTTTTGAAAGTGATTAAAAAAGTGCAGGTTTTAATCATCAACGATGAAGAAGCTCGACAATTGAGCGGCGAACATTCTCTCCGCAAAGCCGCCACTAAAATTTTGACAATGGGACCCAAATATCTCATTATTAAAAAAGGAGAACATGGCGCTATGTTGTTTTATAGAAACGACGTATTTTATGTCCCCGCCTTGCCTTTAGAGGAAGTGTATGACCCGACGGGTGCTGGCGATACCTTTGCAGGTGGCTTTATGGGCTACATTGCTTCGACTGGCAAACCAACTTTTGAAAACATGAAACGTGCTATTATTTATGGTTCTGCTTTGGCTTCGTTTTGTGTTGAAAAATTTAGCACCGAAGGCTTGAAAAACTTGACAGACGAACAAATCAAAGGGCGAGTTAGTCAATTTACCAAAATGGTAAAAGTAAAATTGTAGCTTCGGCTTTCCCGTAGGGACTCCTATGGCGCAGCCGAACCTGTCTAAACGCCTTTAGGCGTTGCTGCTAATGTATTTCAACGCCTAAAGGAGTAGTGACAAATTCGACTAAAGCCGAAGCTACTTATAATATTAAACCTTGTTCAATGCTATAATCGAACAAGGTTTTTTTATTTTTGTGAAATGAAAGAAGAAACTATCTTAAAATTTTTAGTACATTTTTCACAAAGCGTTCAAAATCAAACCTTTGTGAAATTAACTTTGTCAAAACCGAAAGTAAAAACGGGTTTGAAAAATATATATGTACGCCTTGTTGAAATAAAAAATCAACCTAAATTGTCTTTTACTTATCACTATGAAACCCGTGATGAGGTCAAAAACTATGATTTTACTGAGGGGGGGTATTTTGTCAAAAGTTTTGTCGAATACGAGTTTTTAAACGCTACCCTTTTCACGACAGAAGAAGAAACGAGTTTAACGTTCAATAAAAAAGGAGAAAATCCCCAAGTTTCAAGTAAAAAAATTAACAATAAAACAAATACAATAAGTGTTTCAACTGCCCACAATAAAGAGAAAAAACGATTGCTCGATGCGTCAAAACCTTATTTTAATGCCCTTGAAATCACAGATGCCAAAGGAAATATCACGCCAACAGGACAGAAAAAATTTAAGCAAATCAATAAATACATCGAGATAATTGATAGCCTATTAAAAGAAATTGACTTGCCTAATGATGCAGTTATTACTGATTTTGGCAGTGGGAAAGGGTATTTGACTTTTGCTCTCTATGATTTTCTTATTTCAAATACCAAAATGACCCCCTCAGTATTAGGCTTTGAATTAAGAGAAAATCTCGTCAATTTCTGTAATAATTTGGCTGAAAAGATGGCTTTTCAAAACCTTAAATTCTTTGCTCAAGACATCAATGATTTTGAAACTGAAAGGCTTGATATGCTCATTGCCTTACATGCTTGCGATATTGCAACCGATATTGCCATAGCAAAAGGTATAAAAGCAAATGCTAAAATAATTATCGTTGCCCCGTGCTGTCATAAGCAAATCCGTAAACAACTCGCTGTAAAAAATGAAATGCAACCCATTTTGAAACATGGCATTCTCGAAGAACGGCAAGCAGAATTGCTTACAGATGGTATCCGCGCCTTGCTTTTGGAAGCACATGGCTACAAAACAAAAGTTTTTGAATTTATTTCAACTGAACACACACCTAAAAATGTGATGATAGTAGGCATAAAAAATCGCCCGCAAAAAGAAGCCTTAACGCAAGTAGCTCGTATAAAAGAACATTATGGTATTGACTATCACCATCTTGAAAAACTATTGTAGCGGCGGATTCAACCGCTGTAAAATATATGGCGATAACATGAACTTCAGTCCTGTCCGTTATACGTATTCTATTTTTTCATCATATTTATGCAGAGCACCGCAATATTTGTAGAAAAAGTTACGATTTACTCTGTTCTAAAGGTGCGTAGCATCATGATATTTGAAGCAACTGAGCAATTTTACCAATATTGCGGTGCTCTGCACCTTTAAAACAAGCTAACCGATGAAAATTTTCTACAAATATTGCGGTGCTCTGCACCAATAAGGCAAAAAAATAGGCTGTGTGTAATAAACAGGATTGAAGTCCATGCTACAGATGAAACTTTATAATAAAATTTTATATATTTGACTCTTTAAAGCTAATATGGCTTTTACTTTTGAAAAAAGCTCAAAGACAATGATTTTACCGATGAATCGAATAATCTTCTTTTTTATATGCTTAATATGTACTGTACGTATTTCAGCACAAACCGCAGGCGCCTTAGAGGAGCAAGCCCGTCGGACAACCGACCCTCGAGAGCGCATGATGCTCTATTTCAAATCGGGTGAAAAATATTTGAGTTCCAACCCTCAACGTGCCTCTCAAATAGCCCATCAAGCCTACAATATTGCCATTTCAGATTTGAATGACAATGTCATGGCAATGAAAGCAGCTTTTTTAAATGGTGAAGGATTTGCGCGCATCGGTAAATGGGGCGAAGCAAAAACACGTTATTATCGGAGCAAAGAAAGTGCTGAAAAAGCAAAAGATACGGAGGGGGCTATCAAAGCCATTTTGAAAATGAGTGATATGGCAAAACGAGAAGGGAATGGGGCAGAAGCCGAAATGTATGCCAATGTGGTAAAAGACCTTAGAAAAAACGGGAAAGCACCGACTAAAGCAACCGTGTCAACGCCCACTGCTGCTACAACAACAACGCCTTTAAACACCGAGAGCAATACCACTTCGAGTTCAAAATTACCCCCGCCATCCTCTCCTTCAGCCAATCGCCCAGCGCCCAACAATCAAGTTGAAATGAATGCCATGCGAGAACAATTTCGTAAGCAAACAGAACAACTTGAACGCGATAGGCAACAGATACTTAGTGAAGTGAATATTTTAAAAAAAGAAAAAGAGATGCTCAATTCAGGCATGATGCAACTGAAAGTAAAGGAAAAAGAGTTGACCGAACAAACAGAACAAGCTAAAGAAGCCGTTGAAAAAACATCGAAACAATTAGTCGTCGTTGAAGAACAAAAACAGAACCTTGACCGTGTCGCTAAAAAAAGACAAAAAATGGTGGAGGCTTTGAAAAGTGAGAAAGAATTGGACGCGCTTGCATATACTCAAGCTAAACAAGAACAGGAGTTTGAACTCCAACAAGCCCATAATTTTAGGAATATCTTACTTTTGGTCTTAGGTTCTGCCCTTATTATCGCTTTTCTTTTTTACCGTCGTTTTAAAGAAAATCAAAAACAAAAACGCACTCTTGAAGAAAAGAATATAATAATTGAAGAGGAACGCCTACGAAGCGATGATTTGTTGCGCAATATATTACCCATTGCTATTGCACAAGAGCTCAAAATGAATGGTAAAGCCAAAGCACAGAGCTACGAGAAAGCGTCAGTTTTGTTCATTGACTTTAAAAATTTTACGTCTATTTCTGAAAAACTATCACCCGAGCAGTTGGTTCACGAATTAGATACCTATTTCAAAGCCTTTGATTTCATTATTTCACAGTATAAATTGGAAAAAATCAAAACTATTGGCGATGCATATATGTGTGCCTCAGGTTTGAGTGACCGTATCTCAACGCCTATCAATATTGTGAAAGCCGCTCTTGAATTGCAGCAATATCTGTATGAAATGAAAATTGAAAAAATTGAAAATGAACAACCTGTTTTTGAAGCGCGTATTGGCATTCATACAGGACCCGTGGTTGCCGGAGTTGTGGGCGTAAATAAATTTGCTTATGATATTTGGGGCGATACGGTCAATATTGCTGCCCGTATGCAAGAGGCTTGCGAACCGGGCCAAATCAATATATCAGAAACGACTTTCAGAGAAGTTCAATATTATTTCCGTTGCCATCATAGAGGGCGTGTTCCTGCAAAAAACAAAGGGGCGGTGGATATGTATTATGTTGGGGGCGTCATTCCTACATAAATTTTACCCCCTCAGTAAATAGTGCTATGGACAATATTTTGGTGCTAAAATCTATCTTAAAATAAGGGTTTGCTTTACTAACACTTTTAAAAGTGCATCTTTGTAGAAGTTGCCAATAGGAATCTCTGCCATTTCTAATCGGATACAATCTTTTTCTATTGAAAGAACCGCTTTAGCATTGACAATGAATGAGCGATGCACTTGAACAAATTTTTCAGCAGGCAATTGCATCAAAATTTTTTTCAGTGAAACAAGCTTTGTAAAAGTTTCCTTCCTTGTCACAATCTGGACAAAATTTTCCATGGCTTTGATGTAGTTAACTTCATCATACGACAATTTCACGTAACTATTTTTAGTTCTGATGAAAAAATGGTCTTCTTTAAGGTCATGTTGAAACCATTTTGCCGCTTTGTCTATGGCTTTTTTAAATCGTTGGGCATTCAATGGCTCTGTCAATATATCTACGACAATACTATTTTCAGTATTAAAAGGGGAAATTTGATTGGGTTTTGAAAAGATGATAAGAGGCGATTTATTTAATCCATTTGAAAGGTCAATTTTTTTTAAGCCTACCATATCCAAATTTACAAAAATCAAATCGATGCGATCTGTTTGAGTAATATAATAGGCTTCTAAAATAGACTCAAACGTTCCCACCCATTTTAAAGAAGGCATTTGTTTGATATAAGATTCAAGGGTTTCTCGCCAAAGCGTATTGTTCTCAATAATTATTGTGTTCATTGTTAATGTGTTTATAAATTGAGTAAAAAAAACATGTGTATAACAAAGATAAAATAAAAAAATAATTATTACAGTCTCTTTTATTCATTTCTCTCTCTTGATAAAAAAATTTATCAACTTAATTTACAGTTTCATCAATATTTATTAAATAAGTTAAAGCAATATGTGTTATATTTGTGACAGGCAACGAAACTTGATTGCGCCATTAAATTGCCAAACACTTTAAAAAATTTTTATTGTAAAATATAACCTTTATTTTATTCGCCATTTAATTTGTAGGGTATACAGCCGGAATCGCTTGGCGATTCCGGTTCTCCCGAATATTTATAGGATATGGCTTTTCTATTTATTCATCCATACGTCATAAACACAATCTTTTTGTCGCCTAATTTATATGGCGGCTTTTTTTATGTCAAAAAAGGATTATTGTATTTTTCAAAGCCAATACTCGTTGCAGGACCATGACCAGAATAAACTTTTACGTCTTCAGGTAAAATCATTAATCTATTTGAAATGCTGTCAAGCAATTGTTGTTGATTACCGCCGGGTAAATCTGATCTTCCAATGCCTCCTCGAAATAATACATCGCCCCCGATTATATACTTTTCTGCTTCATTGTAAAAACAAAGGCTACCTGGCGAATGTCCAGGGGCTAAAATGGCTTGCAACTTTAGAGTACCTATTTCAATCAGGTCGTTATCTTTGATAAATAATGAGGGAGGAGCTTGAGGTGACATTGGTACACCAAACATGTCGCCAGCTAAATGTGCTCGCTCTAACACAGATACTTCGTTTTTATGGCATTCTAATTCAACGGCAAAGTTATCCATGACGAAAGTATTACCAAAAACATGGTCGAGATGGCAATGCGTATTGATTAATCGTTTGACTATCAAATGGTTATCGTCAATATGTTTTTTCAACATCTTCTTTTCATTTATTGTGTAGCAACCGGGGTCAAAGATGATGGTTTCTTTAGTTTCAGAATCAGATAAAATATAGGTATTTTCGGAAAAAGGATTGAATGTAAAGATTTTTAAAGTGGTTGGCATTATCTTTTAAAGTTTGGTTTAATACTGATTTTATATACAAGCATAATAACAAAACCATTAACGAAAATGTTGCTGTCTTTGTATGAAACTACAACTTATATCGTATATTTATCGTTCTAATAGTTGCATATTTCACCAATTTGTCGGAAATTAAACTTTTATTTGGTGTATTCTTTTTTATGAAAAACTTAATTGATTTTTAAAAAATTAACTCATACGCTTTTTTTGGGGTACTTTAAACTTAAAACGCTGATTTTCAATACGTTATTATATGAAAAATATTTCTATTATTCTTACTTTGGTGTTGATTGGCGCTTTGAATGTCAATACGAACGCTCAAATAAACCAAATGCAATTTGGTAAAAACCGTGTGCAATATCACCGTTTTTTTGACGATTGGAGCCAATATGAAAGTGAAAACTTTGTCACATATTGGTATGGACAAGGGCGTTTCATCGGTCAAGCGGCTGCCCAAATGGCAGAATCTGATTTTGAAGAAATCCAAAAAATTCTTGAATATCGCTTAAATGACAAGATGGAAGTCATTATTTACACAGATATTACAGATTTGCACCAAAGCAATATTGGAAGTGATGAAACTTTTATGACCGAACCCGGGCAGGTAAAAGTAATTGGTGAGAAGATTTTTGTCTTTTTTGATGGCGATCACAATCACTTGCGGCGCCAAATGAGAGAAGGTGTGGCAACCGTTTTTATGAATGCGATGCTTTTTGGTTCCAATTTGCAAGAAGTCGTCCAAAATGCTATTTCACTTAATTTGCCAGAATGGTTCAAACTCGGCTTGGTGTCTTACGTGGGTGAGGAATGGAATACAGATATTGACAACAGTTTACGAGATATTTTTCAAAATAAAAAATATAAAAATTTCAACAAATTCGCTTTAGCTCAACCGCGTTTAGCAGGTCATGCTTTTTGGTATTATATAGCAAACCAGTTTGGCAAAGCCAATGTAAGCAATTTGTTGTATCTCACTCGCATCAATCGAAGCCTTGACGATGCTATGATGTATGTTATGGGTAGTGGTTATGACCCTATGAGCTTGGCTTGTTCAGAATTTTATAAGAAACGGTATGAAAAAGAATTGGCAGATGCTACAAAAGTCAGTTCTTTGAAACAAATAAAATTTAAAAATAAATTCAAATTACCGCTTTTACAGCCCAAATTGAGCCCTGATGGCAAACGTGTTGCTTACGTGTTGAATGAAATTGGCAAATGGAAAGTGTATATGCAGGACGTTCAAACAGGAAAAAGAGAGCTTATACTGAGGGGGGGTACACGCAACCCATTCCAAGCGACGGATTATAATTACCCGCTTGTAGCATGGAATCCAGACAATCAGCGTTTGTTTGTGGTATATGAAAAACGAGATGTGGTAAAAGTTTTAGATTATAATGTGACTGATAAAAAACGTAAAATAGATGACTTTCAACCCGATTTTCAACGCATCTATTCTATTGATTTTACAAGTCCGAGAGACATGGTTATTTCAGCAGGCATACGTGGTGTTTCAGATATATATCTTTACAATATTGTGAATCGCAGTTTTAAGGCTGTTTCTTCCGACTTTTGGGATGATTTAGATGCTGTGTATGTCAATTTGTTTGGTAAAAAAGGCATTCTTTTCTCTTCAAATCGTTTGAACGAGCGGTTTGACACAGAGAAATTGGATACCATTTTGCCCATCAATCGCTTCGATTTATTTTATAAAGACCTTGAAGATACCTCAAAAGCCTTAGTACGTATCACCCATACACCGGATGCCGATGAGCGTCAACCCGCTATAGTTGATTCCACTTATTTTACTTTTTTAAGCGATGAAAGCGGTATTTCCAACCGACAAATGGCATATTTGAAAAAAGAATTGGCACGAACTGATACAATTTTGTTTATTACCAATACTTTTCGAGAAGTTGTGCCCATTTATGTCATGCAAGATTCAATGCGTAAATTATCGGATACAATTAAAATTGACTCTTCGATTTTAAAACCGATTTATAAAACGGTAGCTATTGTAAAAAACAATTCTAATTTCAATCGCAATATTGTTGCGCAACACTCAGCACCTCGGGTCGGTAAACTTGTACAATCTTATTACACAGATGGAGTACCTCATTTAACGATTGAAAGGATGCATCCTGACTCTGCTATAACGCCTTCTTTTACAAAATTCTGGGATTGGAGAAAGCGGAATCAACTGAAATCAACTTCTGAAAAAAAAGGAAAACAAATCACCAATCCTATAAATATTGTTGTTGAAACCAAACCAACAATTGAAACACCGCAACTACAACCTATACAACACGATACGACTAAAAAGAAAGTAGATATTGACAATTATATTTTTCAAAGTGAATTTGATGATAAAGAAACACCCAAAACCACGCAGATAACTACCGAAAAAATAAAAACGGATGAAGCTCCAACTGTTCAAACCGTAACTTTAGACCCCTCAATATCAGAGCTATTGAAAGATGGTTTGGGTGAAAAAAAGACGCATGTTTTTCGTCAAAGCCGTATTATTCCTTATCGTTTGAAATTTAAATCAGAAGGTTTTACAACAAAATTAGACAACAATCTGCTCTTTGGTGGTTTGGATAGTTATGCTGGTACACCACAAGGCTTCACAACACCGCCTATGGGTATTTTGATGAAAGGGCATTTTAAAGACCTTTTAGAAGATTATCATCTGGAAGGTGGCGTACGTGTGCCTACTACATTCAATGGCTACGAAGCTTTTGCTTTTTTTGATGATAAAAAAAGGCAGATTGACAAACGCTATGCCCTTTACCACAAATCGCAACGCCATGCAGACAATGGCAGCAGCGTAGCCGATAATCGGAAGAGCCGATATCAGACCACTTTAGGGCAATACCAACTTCGTTATCCCTTCGATATGTATCGTCGCATACAAGCAACGGGTACTATGCGCTTCGATCGCTATACACAACTGGCAACGGATTCGATAACCTTAAAAACACCCACCATAACCGAACAACGCATTGGCGCAAAAATTGAATATGTTTTTGACAATACACTTGATATTGATGTGAATATTAAAAATGGAACACGCTATAAAGTGTGGGTTGATTTTGTAAAAAGATTTGATTTAGATTTTGTGGATAAATTGTCTTTCAAGTTTAAGAATGGTTTCATGGGTGTTTTGGGCTTCGATGCTCGGCATTACGAGCGGGTATTAAAACACGCTGTTGTGGCTATTCGTGGCGCAGGCGCAACAACTTTTGGGCAAGAGAAAATTTTACATTTTTTAGGTGGCACAGACAATCAATTATTTTCAAAATTTAATGACAATGTAACGATACCGCCCAGTGAATACGCTTTCCAAATGTTGGCAGCTAACATGCGAGGCTTTGATAGGAATATCCGCAATGGCACTTCTTATGCTTTAATCAATGCTGAATTGCGTGTACCCATTGCCAAATATTTGTCCTCAAAGCCACTTACCTCATCGTTTTGGCGCAATTTTGAACTCGTAGGTTTTTTCGACGCTGGCTCGGCATGGCATGGTTCAAATCCTTTCAACCGCAACAACCCCCTAAATACCATTGTTTTACCAAAAGAAAATCAAGTGAATGCACCAGTAGTTTTGACTGTTAATTATTTCAAAGACCCAGTTGTAGCGAGTTATGGCGTAGGAGCAAGGATTCTACTTTTTGGCTATATGCTTAGGGCAGATTATGCTTGGGGTATTGAAACGCGTATCGTTCAGAAACCACTTCTTCACATTGCTTTAGGTACAGACTTTTAGGAAAGTTAATAGCCAGTTTAGGAAATAGATTTTTGATAAAAAACAATGGCTTTTGAATGATATTTTTTGCAAAAAAACATCATTCAAAAGCCATTGTTTTTATTCCTAAATTTTGGGAAATTTACTCCACTTTTTTTAAAACTTCTCAGTAACGTTCTGTGTTAAAGCAAAATGAGAGTCTCTGTTTTTAGAAAAGCACATTTTAATGCGGCACACCGTTTAAATAATCCGAAATGGTCTGATGAAAAGAACAAATCTGTGTTTGGCGTATGTAACAACCCCAATTATCACGGGCATAATTACGAACTCGAGGTGCAAATCACAGGGGAAATTGACCCTGAAACAGGTTATGTTTACGATTTGGGTAAATTAAGCGATTTGATTAAAATACATATTGAAAATCGGTTTGACCATAAAAACCTCAATCTTGATTGCCCAGAATTTTCTAATCTCAACCCCACTGCTGAAAATATTGTCGTCGTAATATGGCAAATACTGAGGGGGGTCATTGAAACGACTTATGATATAAAAATTCGACTGTATGAGACACCTCGCAATTTTGTAGAGTATCCCAGTGTGCCTTAAATCAAAAAATCCCGCTTCCGAAACCGAAAGACGAGATTTTATACTTATACATAAACTTACCGATACAGTGGAGTCGTCAATCATTCAAGCACTTATAGCACAACCTTTTTCACAAGCTGAATGACATAAAAGACGACATAAAAATTATGCAGCAAAGGACGTACCACATCCGCACGTATCTTTAGCATTTGGATTGTTAAATGAAAATCCACGATTATTTAATCCTTCCAAAAAGTCAATTTCCATACCAAGTAGGTAAATAGCGTGAGATTTTTGCATAAAAACCCGAATACCATTCAATTCTAAGGTTTCATCACCTTCTTTTGGTTCATCAAAACCTAAGACATAAGAGAAACCTGAACAACCGCCTCCTTTAACGCCAACACGTAAACCGTATTGTGCAGGGATATTTTGTTCAACCATAATGGTTCTTAATTGCTTGACTGCGCCTTCTGTTAAGTTCAAAGGCTGCGTTGCGACTGATGCACTCATTCTTTCAATTTTTAAATTATTCTACAAAAATATATGTTTCTACCCAATACACAAAAGGCTTTTTATAATCTCTCATTATAACAGGTAAAATACATTTAAAGTTCTTGATTTGAATTGAAAACCTAAAAAATCACCCCCTCAGTAAAAGCCAATAATAAAGCCGATTTTTTTGCTTTTTATAGAACAAAACCAGAAAATTGTCGTTTTTTTGCGAGAGTTTTATTCTATTTCTATTTCAAAGATAACGATTTTTCATAATAAAAATTTTACTTGTTTATGACAGTCCTTCAAATGTTTTCTTACCTTATCTTACCCATTTTAATATTAACGGGCATGGGTGTTTTAGCTTATTTTATGCTAAAATACTGGCGTGAGCAAAAAGCCCAGTCTAATTCTTTGCGTTGGCAACAGCTTCAAATTGAAAAATCTAAGACAACTTTGCCTTTGCGTTTACAGGCTTATGAACGCTTAACGCTCCTTTGTGAACGCATAACCATTCCTAATCTTATAAAACGCTTGCGTACAGAGGGTGCTTTAGCCAATGATTTACATTTAGCGTTATTGATAGGAATTCAACAAGAGTTTGAGCACAATGTCACCCAACAAATATATGTTAGTGAAAACCTGTGGAATATTCTTAAAATAGCGCGCAATAATACAGCTGAAATCATCAATATCGCATCTGAAAAATTAGATCCAAAAGCAGATTCTAATACTTTGATAAATGAAATTTTCACGCTGTTGAGTGAGCAAAAAGGTGATTCACTTGCCAAAGCACAAGCAGCTATTCGACAAGAAGCAGCGGGTTTGATAGGTTAAGTCCATAAAAATCAAGCATTCGACAAGTTTTTATGTTAATTTTGTTCCTAATTTTTTTGTAAATTATTTACGATTTTTTGCAAAAAATCAAAAATTTTCCAAAACTTACCCTAAATCTGCCGCCTAATACCTTATTATATGAGAAATCTAATTCAATTTGTTACCCTCCTTTTTATAATAACATCGTTTTATCCTAAAAACGAAATACCTGCCCACAATCCTACTGAAACTTGGGGCTTTTTTGGGCATAAACGCATCAATCGCCTCGCTGTTTTCATACTGCCTTCCGATATGCTGTACCTGTACAAAAAAGAAATTGACTACATTACGGAACACGCTATTGACCCTGATAAACGCCGTTATGTCGTCCATACTGAGGGGTATCGCCATTACATAAATCTGGACAAATGGGCTTTTTTGCCCCAAGATAAAATTGATGCACAGATTTTGCACACTGAAATATTTATAGTCAATAATAAAAACGATACGCTACAACTGACTGATTATCAAACTATTAGAAAAACAAAGAGAGATTATTTCTTAAAATCGAAAGCTATAAGAAAACTATTTGGACGGGATTCTATAGCCGTTGCGGATTCCAATATGCGCCGTTTTTTTATCTATAATATCAGTAAAATTCAATTTGATGAACCCCTCGCTATTTCACCCGATTCTTTGAAATTACTTTTTTGGAAAGAGCGTTTTTCTTTTAAAGACAGCATTAAAGCTGTTTTCGCTAAAGATAAATTGACACAAACAGGTATATTGCCCTATCATCTTTTCGCCATGCAACGCCAACTCACAACGGCATTTTTACAAAAAGATAAAAATAAGATTTTGAAAATCAGTGCTGAAATGGGGCATTATTTAGGCGATGCGCATGTGCCTTTACATACCGTTTCAAATTATGATGGACAATTTACGAACCAATCGGGCGTCCATGCTTTTTGGGAAAGCCGCTTACCAGAATTGTTTGCAGATGCTCGCTACGATTTTTTTGTTGGGCGAGCCGAATACATTGCCTCACCAAAAGAATATTTTTGGAATATCGTTTTTGAATCCCACAAATTGGCTGATAAGGTTTTACAGATAGAAAAAGAGATAAATCAACAGTTTCCACCCGATAAAAAGTATTGTCTTGAAACACAAAATGGCGTAGCTGTTCAAAAACCTTGTTTTGATTATGCGCAATTGTATCACGACAAATTGAATGGCATGGTGGAAGAACAGATGCGAAAAGCTATCTTTGCACTCGGTTCGGCTTGGTACACCGCGTGGGTAGATGCAGGGCAACCCGACCTTAATGACTTGAAAATTATCGACAAAGAAAGGATAGCAAAAGAAGCTAAAACGGATAGTGTCGAATTAGTGAAAGCAGACAGCCTTATCCAAAATGACGGTAAAATGTTAGGGCAAGATGAAGGCAAACAATAACTTTAATGTGTATGAAACAACTCGGGTTAATCGGTTTTCCACTCTCCCATTCGTTTTCCAAACGCTATTTCAAGGAGAAATTTGACAAAGAAGGACTTGCTCACGAATGGGATTATGAGCTATTTTCTATTGAAAAAGTTGATAAATTGCTTGAAATACTGTCCGATAGGACTCCTACGGAGAGGGGGGGGTATCCCAACTTTGTGGGCATGAATGTCACTATTCCGTATAAAGAAACCGTGATGCCTTTTATGGATGAATTAGATGAAACAGCCCGTGAAGTAGGGGCAGTAAATTGTATAAAAATTACATATCCTAAAGGCACACCTTATTTGAAAGGCTATAATACCGATTATTATGGTTTTCAAAAATCTCTTCTTGAACTTTTAGAAAGAGAGAACAACGATATAGAATTGGCCTCGCCTGTTTGTTATGCACAGGCGTTTGAAAATAAGACTATTGAAGGTTTTAAAGCCTTAATATTGGGTACAGGTGGGGCTGCAAAAGCCGTGGCTTACGCTTTAAAAAATCTGAATATTCCCTATAAATATGTTTCCCGAAAAGCCGTTGAAAAGGGCTTGACCTACGACGATTTAACGGCTGACCTTATTTCAGAATATCGCCTTCTTATCAATACAACGCCGCTTGGCATGTCACCCAATACTGAGGGGTGTCCTTCAATACCTTACGAAGGTATTGGTAATCAACATTTTATGTACGATTTGGTCTATAATCCTGAAATAACGACTTTTATGAAACAAGGCTTAGAACGAGGAGCCAAAGTAAAAAGTGGTCTGGATATGCTCTATTTTCAAGCTGAAAAAGGGTGGGAAATTTGGAATTCGTAGCACGGGTTTCAATCCTATTCGATGCACACACCCTATTTTTTCGTCATATCGGTGCAGAGCACCGCAATATTTGTAGGAAAAGGTACGATTTATTTCTACTTTAAAAGTGCAGAGCACCGTGACATTTGAAGCTAAAATGCACTTTTTACCAATATTACGGTACTCTGCACCTTTGAAACAAGCCTATGCGATGAACATTTCTACAAATATTATGGTGCTCTGCACCAATATGATGAAAAAATACGATGGTGTATCCGTGAAACAAAAAACCCTGCTCATTGAGCAGGGTTTCATGTATAATTAAAGCTATGAAAACGTTTAACAAAACGCTTATTCTTTACCACCATCGAGTTCGTCTTGCCATGTTTTCAATTCTTCCCACTTGCCTTCGGCAGCCAATTCAGCTTGCTTAGCCCAAGTAGCAGGATTGTGAATAGCGTAGCGAGGACCCGCAGCATCTAAAATTTCTTTTACGCGTTCCGCAGATGTTTCAGACAATTGAGCGAAAGTTTTGATACCTGCCTCGTGCAAAAGCTCTTCGATTTTAGGTCCAATGCCTTCTATTTTTTTCAAATCATCTGCTTTTACACTTTTAGAAGTGACTGTTGAACTTGAAGACGTTTCAATTTCAGAAGCAGAAGATGTTGTTGATGCAGGAATTACTGTTTCAGTTTCTCCTTTAGAAGTCACATTTACTTTTTCAGTTGATGTTCTTACCGTTTCAGTTTCTCCTTTCGATATAACAGTAACAGGTCCACCTTTAGAAGACGTTACTGTTGTCGTACCTTTAGGTATGACCGTAATACCGCCACTTGAAGGGGTTACTGTAACTTTTTCAGTTGATGTTGTTTCAGCTTTAGGTGTTTCAACTACTGGCTCCGCTTCAACCGCAGGTGTTTCAACTATTGGTTCAGCTTTTGCCTCAACTTTAAGTGTTTCAACTACTGGTGAAGCTTCAACCGCAGGTGTTTCAACTACTGATTCAACTTTTGCCTCAACTTTAGGTGCTTCAACTACTGGTGCAGCTTCAACCGCAGGTGTTTCAACTACTGATTCAACTTTTGCCTCAACTTTAGGTGCTTCAACCACTGTTTTCGCAACGGTTTCAGCTTTTGGAGCTACTGTTGCTTTTGGTGCAGCTACCTTTGCAGTAGGTGCAACCGCTGCTTTCACAGGCTTTGGAGCGGCTACCGCTTTAGGTTTTACATCCAAAGTTTCTTTCACTTCTTGCACGACATCCGTCGGCATGATGTAAACAATGCGGCGATCTTCTCTTGAGCGTTTGAAACAGACAACACCCGCAACACTTGCATGAAGGGTATGGTCTTTACTCATATAAACGTTGATGCCTGCGTGAAATTTTGTACCCCGTTGGCGAACGAGGATATTGCCAGCTTTGGCAACTTCACCACCGAATTTTTTTACGCCGAGGTACTGCGGTGCGCTATCGCGTCCATTATCGGTACTACCCGCGCCTTTTTTATGTGCCATTTTACTT
>JAYUQN010000199.1:0-2107 GCA_043756725.1 Saprospiraceae bacterium | reverse complement strand
TAGCTTCGGCTTCAGCCGAACCCGTAGCTTCGCATTTATGCGAACCCGTTTAAACGGCTTTAGCCGTTAAAAACAGCCAAAATACTGAGGGGTATCTATCACCAAAAATATTATTTGTTTCATTGAAAAAACCGTCTAACTTTGTCATAAAAATTGGTGAAATGGACAATACAATCTTTCAAAAATACAATTATCTGCCCTTAGAATTGCGAAAGGAAGTAGCAGATTTTATAGAGTTTTTGGTTCAAAAATACCAACAAAATCTAGTAAAAGAACCTCCTCCAAAACGACCTTCACAATTTGGTAGTGCCAAAGGCTTAATCGTCATGTCGGATGATTTCAATGAACCCCTTGAAGAATTCCAAGAATATATGTAATGCGCTATATCATTGATACTCAAGCCTTTATTTGGTACGCTATAGGTGACAGCCAACTTAGTAAAACTGCCCGAGAAATCATTGAAAGTAATGATTTACGGTATATTAGCATCGCCAGTATATGGGAAATGGCGATAAAATCCAATATTGGCAAATTAACTTTTCAAGTCCCTTTTGACCAATTAGTTTCAGACCAAATAGCCATTAATGGCTATGAAATTTTACCCTTAGACTTAGCTCACGTTTTTCAACTCGCAAACCTTCCCTTACACCATAAAGACCCTTTTGATAGAATCCTAATCGCTCAAGCCATGAGTGAAAATATTCCTATTGTAAGCGTTGATGCTCATTTCAAAAATTATCCAATAACGGTTATTTGGTAGCCCGTGCTTTTTTTATTGCCAAATACTGAGGGGGGTAAAATACACCCCACTTCACCCCAAATTCCCTTAACTTCACCCCATTCATTTTCATCCACCCCGCCAATCCTTTTTCTTTGTTAAAAATTAAATATTTCTAACAATCAAAATTTTTAAACAATGGAAAAAGCACGTCATTTTTTCAATACAAAATTCTTTAAGCATTGGTTTTTACACGCTTTGGCTATATGGCTCATACTGACCATTTTAGGCACCAGTAATTACATTTACAATGCTACTATGGGCGGTGGTTGGTATATGCACTATGAGAATGGAGAACCTGTTACGGGTATTCAATATCCTTTCGTGTCTAATTTTAGGGGAGCGCAAATTATTTTTTTTTTTATCCTT
Organism: Saprospiraceae bacterium; assembly: GCA_043756725.1. GTDB lineage: Bacteria > Bacteroidota > Bacteroidia > Chitinophagales > Saprospiraceae > JAAFJT01. Next base: position 960 of record JAYUQN010000199.1, on the reverse strand, counting down.
GCTTTTTTCTTAGAGTCAAATTATAAATGGGTAATTCAAAAGATTGATAAAGGTGTTTTATACATTCAGGGAATCATTTTACTCTGTTTTACATGTATAGTGATTTTCCACAAATTAATTGTTTCCAAAACTTATTACGACCCGGAAGAGCTAATTGCATCCATTATTCTCTATATTATTTATTTCTCCATTTATGCTTTTATTCGCTATAAAATTGAAAACAAAAACAAAATAGCGCAAAATCGCTATCAAAAATCACAAGCCGAACTCGATGTCCTAAAAGCTCAACTCAATCCGCACTTTTTTTTCAATTCATTGAATAATCTATACGGTACAGCTTTACAGGAAAATGCCCCTAAAACCGTGGGTTTGATTGAACAATTGTCCAGTATCATGCGCTACACAATGGGCGAGGCACAAAATCCCTTTACCGATATAAAAAACGAGTTGGATTTTATTGAAAACTATTGGGCTTTACAAGAAGTGCGATTGCCTAAAAAAGACAATATTCAGCTTTCAAAACACCTATTTTTTGATGCACAAACTACTGAAATTGCGCCTTTGTTGTTGATTCCTTTTATTGAAAACGCTTTCAAATACGGCAGTAGCATTGATAAGGATTGTCAAATAGATTTGAATTTATCGATCAAAAACCAGCAATTACAAATGGTTTTAACGAATACCCTTCAAGAGGGAAAAACCTTGGATAAAGGCAACGGGATTGGTATTGAAAATGCGAAAAAACGCTTAGATTTGATTTATTGCAACCGCTATACTTTGACGCATAGGCAAGAAGGGAATATGTATAAGGTTGTTTTAAACATTAAATTAATGTAACCACAAATTTACGTATTTTTAACTTGAATTAGGATTTTTAGGATTACAAGGATTTAATAGGATTTTAGATGTTGGACCGGCTCGGCTGGCCCGACCGCTTCGCGACGCCGGCGACCACCGAGC
>JAYUQN010000198.1:0-2108 GCA_043756725.1 Saprospiraceae bacterium | reverse complement strand
TAGGTATGATAACAGTACCTTGCAGATTTAGGAGGTGCGTCTTGATTAAAGTTTTCATCCTGTAACACGAAGTCTTTTCAATTTTTCAAAAAATGCTTAATCTAAATCATAAACCTGATTGGTTATGAATTCATTAAAATATTATTCATAAAATATTGATATTCAATATTTTATGAATAATATTTTAATGAATAGTCTAAACGATTACATAAGTAAGCGTGAAATATAATGCAAAGTTAGTATCCTCCTGTTTTAAAAAGTCCGTTTAGGGTTATTTTTTTAAAAATAAAAAATGCTACCCGCTAAAAAAAAAGAAATCTGAATAAGCAGATAGCCCAGAACTAAGCTGCATATTCAGATTACAAATATATAAAAAAAAATTGAAAGATATGTTAAAATAGAGTCAAATAAATAAATAAAATATAATGTTATGAAGAAAATAACCACTCTACAGCCCGAGGAAACTCTTGCCCCCAGCGAGATTCGCTATGCTCACCATTGGGGTCAATAGACAATTTGAAATGAACATTTGAGCTGTTAAACCCTTGACTTTGAAGGCTATCTTTGAAATTTTTTACATTCGGCACCATATTACTCCCTTCTTTTCCACCTGCATAGACATAAATTTTGGTGGGAACAGGTTGAAAAAATTGAATGATATCAAAAGGGACATTGCGTGTAACCCATAAAGAAGGTGAAAAAACCATCAATTTGCCAAAATGTTTGGGGTACATCAGACCCGCATAAATAGTAATTAGGCCGCCCAACGAGCTGCCACCCATAGCCGTATTCAAGCGGTCGGGCAATGTTCGGAAATGGGCATCTATATACGGCTTGAGTGTTTCAGCCATGAAACGAACATATTTTTTCCCTTCGGGTATTCCAATACGATTATTTTTTACAGGTAAAAACTCGTTGACACGTTCAGCACCCCCATGATCCACTGCTACAACAATAACGTTGCTTATACCTTTTTCAGCCAACACCGCCAATTTTTGATTAATAGCCCAATTGCCGTAAGGTGACTGTGGATTAAAAAGATTTTGTCCATCGTGCAAATACAATACAGGATAGCGTTTATGGGGCTGTTTGTCGTAATCAAAAGGCAATAAAACCGAAACTTTGCGTTTCTTTTTTAATTGAGGAATATCAAAATTCTCGCTGATTACTTTTATTTTGGGTAGAAAAGCAGGATTAAATTCTAAGCCATAATTTGACCAAAGAGGCACAAAATCATAAGCCGTACCATGCGGATTGTCTAAAACCCGATTTGGAGTCCGATTGCCATAAGCATCTAATTCTTGGTTTTCCCAACCGCCCCGCACATACTTATAGGTGGTATGTTGTTGCAATTGCACATCTTCTGGAAAGGTAAATGTAAATTTTCCTGCACCCGTCCGTTTAAGCCGAAAGCGAGTTTCGTCCACTGTCCAGTTATTGAAATTGCCCACAATGTAAATGGGTCGTTTATCATCTACGGGTGTTGTTAGCTCAATAGACAAAGTGTTGTTATTGGCTCGGTGCGGTTGAGTACAAGATTCTGCCGTTCCCATGTGCTTGTTAAGTTAGTTTTGATTCAATGAAATAATGCGTTAAATGTCAACAATAAATAAGTAAAAACAAGCATAAAGACATCACCTTATCGTAAAGTAAACCTAATATGTTATTTTTTACTTAGTGCAAATTAATATTTAAAAAAAAACAATACAACAAAATTAAAGAATAAATTTAGAAATGCAAATAAATCACTTAAAAAAGGATAAATTTTAACATTGAGCGAAAACCTTTGGCGTTTCAAATAATTTGCACTATTTTTGACGTTTACATCTTGGAACGCAAAGTAAATAAAATATTCTTCTATTATATTTATCATGCAGTTTCTTTACAAAAACCTATTTCCTAATTTTTTTAATCAAAATCAACATGAAAAAAATCGTTTTGATGTTCGCTTTCGCAGGTTTCGCTACTTTCGCCGCTTCTGGTCAAACCGAAGCCACTGCTTCTACAACCAATAAAGCAGCTAAAAAAGAAGATTGTACTAAAGTTTGTACGCCTGAAGAAAAAGCAGCTTGCGTGAAAATGGTGGGTACTAAATCTTGCTGTGCAAG
>JAYUQN010000197.1:0-2109 GCA_043756725.1 Saprospiraceae bacterium | reverse complement strand
ACGTAGAGACGTTGCACTGCCACGGGTTGTTTGTGGGCAAATTTACCTAACCCTAAGACGTTGCAGTGCAACGTCTCTACATAAACCCGAATAAATTTAACAATTAATCCTTAGCTTAATGGTATTGGACTGAAGTTCGTGCTATCACTCAAAAATGTGACATCTAATTTTGAGCTTCTCCCTTCAACTGTCTTACATCCAGTATTTTCTCTAAAATGTCAAATATTATAGCTTCGCCATCTTCCGTTTGCTCTACCACTATGTGCGCTTGTAAGTAAAATTTTTCCCTCTCTGAAACTTTAGTTGTTATAAAATCCAACAATTCGTTTCTCGATTTTCCGCGCAACAGAGGACGGGCTTCCGTTTGAGATAGTAACCTTTCTAAGAGCAAATACGGGTTTGTTTTCAAATAAACCGTCATGCCATTTTCATTCATCCACGCCATACTGTCGTTGAAACAAGCGGCTCCACCACCTGTAGCTATCACCACGTCGTCCCATTTTTGCAAGCCCCGCAATCTTTCACTTTCAATTTTTCTGAAATGTGTTTCACCAAATTTTTCAAATATTTCACCAATACGCCCCCCCTTGACGCTTTTATCGTCATCACGCTCAAGCGTGACAGTATTTTCAATTATGGAATCCAAATCCACAAATAAAAAACCCAGCTTTTCAGCCAATACCTTGCCCAAATAGCTTTTGCCGCAACCCATAAAACCTATTAAAAATATTTTCATTTTAACCAAACTTGTGTTTCAATTTTAAAAATCGGGATTCAAAAAAATGATAAGATAGAGCTGCTAAGCCAATTGACATAAGCGTAGCCACCAAAGGACAAAGCACATAAAACACATCGCTTTTTTCCACAATGCCTACATTTTTCAATATTTTATAGGTTAAATAAATTGAAAATATGTGAAAAATATAAATCCCATAAGAGATTTTACCCAAATATCTGAAAACCACATTTTCAAGAAACAAAACCGATAGAATAGAATAATCGGCTACCGCCACCGCTATGATCAACAAAGCAATTAAAGCATGAAAAATATATTGATTTACCTCAATATAGACTGCTCCAAATAGATAGGTTAAGGTCGGAATAAGGCAATATAATTGAGCACCTAAGACAAGGATAATCAATAATTTTGATGATGAAATTAGGCTAAATACTGTCCAAAGGACTCCCTTCGGAGAGGGGGGTATTTTTCTTTTTTTCATAAAAAAAACAACTTTTTCCCACAGCATTTTAATAGTAAAATACTGTATCCACCATGCAAAAGCAGCTCCCAAACCAAAATACCAAAAACGATTCACCGTAAAATTGTAGTGAAAATCAGAATATTGTGTAAAATTTTCAACAGGCAATTGATTGAAATAATACCCCAAACAAAGAAAAACAAGAATAATTATGCCCGTATGCCGCCTAAAAAAAAACATCGCAGGTGCCCAAATCAAGTAATATTGTTCCTCAATTGCCAACGACCAAAAGTGTCCAACTGCCAGTGACGATACAGGATTATTATGCCCTAAAAAGGTTTGAAAATTGATGCTGAAAGTGCCTAAAAAAAACAGATTTTTGAAAAAATCGCTCCAATTATATACGTAATCTAAATATTTTCCATTAAAAAGGGTCAGATAATCAAAGTATTTTATCCAAAAACCACCCGTAAAAGTGCCTATCAAACCTACTAAAAAATAAAGGGGCCAAATCCTCAAAAAGCGGCGATAATAGAAGTGCCGAATATTAATAGTGCCCGTTTTATCTATCTCTTGAAGCAATAAATAGCTGATCAAAAAACCACTCAAAACAAAGAAAAAATCTACCCCAAAAGACGCTAATTTATTCGCAAAAGGCTCATAAGGGCTGTGTCCTTGATATTGTAAAATAACGTGTTGACAATGCCCCATAATGACAGCCAAAGCCGCAAGAAAGCGCAAACCGTCAAGGTTTTTGAAGTATTTAATAGGTGGTTGTTTTTTCAAATTATATATTGTTTGTTACGATTAAATTCGGAATTATCTACTTTGTGGTACAAGCGCACATTTAGGAAATTTTAAAAATTTCCTAAATGTTGATAATCAATAAGTTATAACTTCTTGTACCACA
>JAYUQN010000196.1:0-2109 GCA_043756725.1 Saprospiraceae bacterium | reverse complement strand
TTCGTGCGTAGGTTTAGTAAACGGAAAATTATTTTTTTTTCAAAAAAAATAATTTTCCGTTTACTAAACCTTTGTCGAGAAGCATTGTAAATTATTGTGCAGAAGACATCCCTTTGGGAAAAATCAATACTTTATATTTTAAAACAAAATCTTTTGAACACCAATGATTGTCCGTTGTCCATTATAAAATTAATTGACAATAATGGTTTTCCGCAAAGAAGCGGTAAATGTCTTTAATTCGACTGTATATTCGCCTTTTGGATATTTGGAAAGGTCAACTTCATAAATAGTGTTAACTGGCAATTGCCAAACGCTATCATCTTTAAAAAGTACCTGTCCTGAATTGTCTTTTACGCTCACACCACTAAGATTGACATTAATTTTTTCAAAATCTACATAAACGATGTTGTTTTGTTTGTCTGTATAGATAGACCAATCTTGCTTGTTGTCTGCTTGTTTACTTGTTTCGTTCCCTGAAGTGGTCGAAAGCAGTTGTGCGTGAAGGGGGCAAAAAATGGCTGAAACCGCAATAAACGCTGCGGCAGTGATGATTCTCTTCATGACTTAAATCGTAAGTTTTGTGGTAAGGAAATGTAGTTAGTTGCTAAACAATTAAAGTGCCATTGCAAAGTAAATAATGATGCAAAGTTAATCTAATATGTTCATACGGATTACTTTTTCAATAAATTTAACTTGCATTTAACGACAGCTTAAAAAAAATATTGTGGGCATATTGAAAATTAACCTAAAAAGATTAGCTGTTCATAAGCCTTTCAAAACGTCTAAAATGCTGCCGTATATAGTTGGAGTATCAGCCAAAAACTCTGCCAATTTTACCCATTCAGCCCGTTCTATATCTTCTGAATACTGAGGGGTGAGCTTTGTTTCAGCCGTTTTCATGGCATACCAATACGTTTTTTTTAAGATGCGTTTATTTTTCAAAGGGTAAGTATGATAGGTATCAACAATAGGGTTTCCGAGATGAACAGTCTCTAAACCCGTCTCTTCTTGCACCTCTCGCACGGCTGCTTGCTCGGGTGTTTCACCTTTATCAATCTTTCCTTTAGGTAAATCCCAAAAATTGCGACGAAATATCACCAAAAGCTCATTTTTTTCATTGAAAACAGCTCCCCCCGCCGCTTCTATGATTTTATAAATGCTCTGAAAATCTGCCCACAGTTTTTCAACATCAGCGTTGTGCAAGACAACCCGCTTGTACTTGGGATTTTTTTCAAGCATATCAATATAGTGGTGTAAAAATTTTACCTTACCCAAGTATTTTACCGTTAAAGTGGTAGGGTCATTTTTCCACTCTGGCACCACCCCCTCAGTATTTGTGAGGATTAAAGGCGTTTCATTAATATAGATTTTATACATTTGTGCTGAAAAGTTATGAGTTATGAGTTATGAGTTATGAGTTGGGGCTTCGAGTCTAACAACTCATAACTCATAACTCATAACTCATAACACAAAACAAAAATGATGATTGCTCAAAAAGTTGCTGAAAAACTGCTGCAAATAAACGCAGTAAAGTTGAGTCCACAAAATCCTTTTATGTGGGCGTCAGGTATTAAGTCACCTATTTATTGCGATAATCGCTTAACACTGTCTTTTCCTGATGTACGTGAGTATATCGTTAAAAGCTTTGTGAAAAAATCGGGGCAGTTCGAGCCATTTGATATTGTCGCTGGCGTTGCCACAGCAGGTATACCGCATGGCGTTTTGTTGGCTGACAGATTAAAAAAACCTTTTATTTATGTGCGTGAAAAAGCCAAATCACATGGGCGACAAAATCAAATAGAAGGTGTTTTGACCGTTGGTTCAAGAGTTTTGATAATTGAGGATTTGATTTCGACGGGCGGCAGCAGTGTGAAAGCCGTTGAAGCGGTTCGAGAGGCGGGCGGCATTGTTGTCGGTGTTTTAGCCATTTTCAGCTATGGTTTTGAAAAGGCAAATCAAGTATTTAAAGAAGCCGATTGTCCCTTTGATACCCTCACAAATTATGAGACCTTACTTTCACAAGCTATTGAAAATCAATATGTTAAAAAAGAAGAATTGAATACTTTAAAAGCTTGGCGACAGGCACCCGAAAAGTGGGGTGTTAATAAT
>JAYUQN010000195.1:0-5422 GCA_043756725.1 Saprospiraceae bacterium | reverse complement strand
ATGTTGCTGTAATTTTTTGTGTGCAATAGGGTATTTTGTTTCAATAACCTTGTTAAAATGAACCACGTAGAGACGTTGCACTGCAACGTCTCTACATTTGCACACGAAAAATTACAGCAACTAAAAAATTGTAAATTGTAAAATTCGAATTTCGTAAGGCTCGTTAAAATTGTTCCAAAGGAATTCTTATGGAATAAGTTGTTGTAAGTTCTAAATTGTAAATTGTAAGTTGTAAGATTCTGTTTTAGTAAGCTCGTTATGATACTACTAAGGCAAAATAGCCGCCAAAAGACCATTTATAGAAGGGTATAATACAAATATGAATTTAGTAATTACCTAAAAAGCTCATTTTCAAACAGCTATAAATAGACTATAAGAAGATGTTTTAGAAAATACCTAAATAAGGTATCTTTCAATATTGTGAAATTAATTACTTTGAAAATAAGCCTTAAAATACCCCCCTCTCCTCCGAAAGGAGTCCTTTGGACATAGGAGTCCCTTCGGACAGTATTTTGCTTATATTTTCCTTTTTTTACTACTTTTGTAGCATTTCAACTTTAATCCAAACATCATGAAGAAAATTTTATTTTTTATTTTCACGACATGCACCTTACATTGCGCTTTTTCCCAAACTAAAACCGAGGGTGCTTTACTGAAAATCCTACAAAAGCACCCTGACAAGTTTGCCTTCATTCTGAGCAACCCCGACAAATACCGCGTGCAAATACTTTATACCCAAATTGATAGGGATAAAAAGAACTTGCCCGAATTTAAAAGCTACGCCTATCGGCTCAATAAGGACGAGTATTTTTATCCCGCTTCTACGGTGAAATTTCCTGCTTGCTTATTGGCGTTGGAGAAACGCAATAGGCTTTCAATTAAATCTGGTAAAAAAAATTTTATTGAAAATGAAGATAGGATGTTGTCGGACAGTGCTTTTGAAAAACAGATTAAAATGTTCACCGACAACACAAATCTGAAAAATGGCGGTTACCCCTCTCTTGCACACTATATCAAAAAAATTTTATTGGTCAGTGACAACGATGCTTTCAACCGCTTGTATGAATTTATGGGTCAAGAAGATTTCAATGAAACGCTCTATAAAAAAGGCTATCAAAATCTAAGAATCGTTCACCGCCTTTCCGTGCCTATGTCGAGAGAGCAAAATAGCCGCTCCAATCCTGTCTATTTTTTAAAAAATACTAATGGCACTTTAGATACCCTTTATAAACAACCCATACTGGTTTCATCTAAAAAATATGAGCCAAACGCACCCATCAAATTGGGTAAAGGCTATATGACCGCAGGTAAAAACTACTACGCAGGCGATTCTCTCGTCAATGAACCCTTCGATTTTACTTATAAAAACTACTTCGCACTTGAAGATCAACAAGCTATTTTACGCGCCACCCTGTTTCCTGAGGCTATGAAACCCGAACAACGTTTCAACCTCAGCGAAGACGATTATCAATTCCTATATAAATATATGAGTATGTCGCCAATGGAATCCAATTCGCCCGTCTATCGCACCGATTCGAGTATGTACGATTCATATTGCAAATTTTTGATGTTTGGGGATAATAAAAATCCAATGCCTAAAAATATCCGTATTTTCAATAAGGTCGGAGATGCTTACGGCTTTCTTTTAGACAATGCCTATATCGTGGATTTTGAAAAAGGTGTAGAGTTCATGTTGTCCGTTGTTATGTATTGCAATGCCGACGGCATTTTCAACGATGATAAATATGATTATGAAACAGTGGGCTTCCCATTTATGGCAAATCTGGGAAAAGTGATTTATGACCATGAAGTGAAACGCAAACGAAAAGTGAAACCGAATTTGGCGAAGTTTAAAATTGATTATACGAATTGAACATGTAAGCGTTTTGACAGCCCCCGACCCCAGTGGGGAGTTAGCATCGCATCATACCTCCCCTCTGGGGTCGGGGGCTGTCAACACCTAAATTGGTGAAATTCGTTCCGTAGGAATCCCTTTGGGATAAAATTTGTCAATTCGTGGCTCATTTTCACACATTTTAACAAATAACCACAAATATTAATAAAACCCTAACCTTGCCATAACTACGCTTAACATACAAGCTGCCGTACTTTGTATCATCAATTCGATACAAACCTTTCTTTAGTAAAATTTAAAAAATAGAAACGCATTATGAAAAAGAGTATTTTTTTAGCAGCTTGTTTATCCCTCGTCACTTTTTCTTTCCTTAATGCTCAAAACGTTGCCTTTGGTGCAAGAGCAGGTATGATGTGGAACAATGTCGTCTCTGGCGACCTCAACAATACCATTGATTTCAAAACCATTTCAACATCCTCTATCGGCTTAGTAGCGGATGTGAAATTAACCGACAACATTGCTTTTCACCCTGAATTGAATTACACTGAAAAAGGTTTCAAAACAGATATTAGTAAAGATTTGGCATTGTTTGGCGTTCAGTTGCCTTTGGGTGCGCGGGCTTCTACGGTCGTAAAATATGTAGATATGCCTTTGGCAGTGAAGTATAGTTTCGGCAATACTGAGGGGGTGCATTTTTACGCTATGGCAGGTCCCACTTTGGGTTATGCTTTGAGTGGCAAGCTTGAAACGTCTGCAAAACTCTTGATTGATATCAAAATAGCTTCTACGCCTATTAATTTAAGTTCTCAAAATTATACCCGTTTTGAGGTCGGCGGCATTGTCGGTGGCGGTTTGAACGTGCCCGTAGGTAATGGTAATTTTTATGTGGATGCCCGCTATACGCGCAGCTTTCAAGACGTGTATGAAGTGCCTATAATTGGTGCAAAAGTACGGAATCAAGGTTTCGGCGTGGGCTTAGGTTATGTTCAAAAATTTTGAGAGCGCCATTTCAAAAACGAATTTAAAGCAAATTTAAAGTTCTTTGGTTTTTAAAATGCCAAAATAGAACGACAAAATACAATTTTTATTAGGTTAGTCTTGAATCCTTAGGAGTTTGCTTAGTAGCCTTCGAGTATCGTCTCGAAGGCTATTTTTTTTGTCGTCTTCATCCTCAATAAAAGGGTAAATATCACATTAAAAAATAAAGTTGCATTTGCAAATAAAAACACCGACATTGCCAGTGTTACGATACACACCAAAATTTTAAAAACAAATTTATCACTTCTAAAATTTCCTAAATATGCTCAATAACATACTAAATCTTGGTAAATGGATTTTCATCCTGCCGTTCACTGTTTTTGGATTAATGCACATAATGAATGCAGAGGAAATGACAGGGCAGGTTCCCGCTTATTTTTCGGGCGGTTCAATGTGGGTTTATCTCACGGGCTTTGCGCAGTTGGCGTTTGCAGTAAGCGTTTTACTGGGCAAATATGACAAATTGGCAGCCATTTTGTGCGCCATAATGCTGCTAATTTTTATTTTGACGCTCCACTTTCCGGGTTTGAGCAACCTTCAAATGTCTAAAATGGCTATGACCAATATGCTCAAAGACTTGGGGCTTATCGGCGGAGCCATGATGTATGCGTCTCGGTTTGCAAAAGATAATAGTGTAGTGGGTTGATATGAGCAAACTTGTAAGAAAATGAAAAAAGACTACCACTTTCTGGAGTGGTGGTCTTTTTTTATTGAAAAATAATAGATGCTTTATGACGAATATTTTAAACAAAACGAAACAAAGTTTCAAAAAAATACGTCACAAAAAAGGCAATATTGTTGAAAAATATATTTAAAAAATAAATAGATAATTTTTTTTATTTTTACTTTAAAAATAAAAAAAATTCATCAATTTATAATAAAATAATTTTCTAAAATATTGATTATCAGTATTTTACTTATTAAAACTATACTGATACTACTAATTTATAAACGTTATTTTTCTATATACTATAATTTAAATCAAGAAAATGTGACATAAAATTTGACTTTTTAACTAAAAAGACCCTATTTTTATGTCACGAAACTTAAAACGATGAAGAACCTCATAGAAATTTCTAAAATAGTCACAAAGAAAAAGGTCAAAAAGATCGAAATTTTTGATGATTACTCTCTAAAAAATAAGAACTCTAAGTTCAACGAGTTTTACGAAGCACTCATGGCTGGTAGATTTCGCAATGACCGCGACGCTGCCACTTTCCTCTATGAGTGTAGCCCAACTGATGATAAATATCGCCAGTTGAAAAGCCGTTTTCGTAAACGCTTGCTCAATACCTTGTTCTTTTTGGATGTCAATTTGCCCGATACCTCTGGCTATGACCGTGCCTATTACTCCTGCAATAAAGAATGGACTTTAGTTAAAATCCTCTTGGCAAATGAAGCACCCCACACGGCAGCTTCACTCGCCAAACAGATTTTAACCACTTCTTTGAAATACAAATTTGCTGATTTGATTGTCAATTGCTCGCGCATTCTCCGCACTTATGCTACTGAAATTGAAAGCGATAAAGAATATGAAGAATATGACCAATATATCAAGCAATACAAAGATATTTTGGACGCTGAAATCCGTTCGGAAGAGCTGTATCAGCGTGTTATGATGAATTATTTCCGACCCGCTTCTGAAAATTCAGACCTTAAAGACCGCATTGACACCTATTGCGATGCCTTGATTGGCTTGTCTGAAATGTACGAATCGCCTGTCGTTTTTTACAATATGTACTTGGTTTGGACTTATCGCTACGAAATGTTACAGGATTATGAAGCCATGATTGAGGTGTGTAGCCGTGCCGAACAATACATGAAAGACAACCCGACTTACTACCAAGAAGAAAAAATGGCGACCTTCCAGTTGAAAAAAATGTCTGCCTTTTTACACTTGAAAGACTATAAGCGGGGTAAAATCAATGCTGAAAAATGCCTCCAATCTTTCCCAGAAGGCAGCGATTTGTGGTTTTCTTTCATGGAATATTACTTCCTTTTGGCAATGCACACCGAAAATTACATCAATGCCATTGCCGTATTGACCAAAGCCACTGCCAACCCTAAATTTAAAAAATTAGGCAACGAAGCGCGTGAAAAATGGAAAATATATGAAGTCTATATCAACTATGTCATAGATGTTTTTGGCGAGGAAAACCCTGTTTTGAGACGGCAAAACCGCCGTACTTTCAAAGTCTCCAAGTTCTTGAGCGACCCAATTTTGTATCCCAAAGAGATGCGTGTTTTCACGATTTTCAACATTATCGCTCAAATATTGTTTCATTTAGAGCAAAAACAATACAATAACGCTACGGAATTGATAGACCGTTTAAAAAATTACGCCAATCGCCAGTTGAAAAAAGAGGAATATTATCGCCTCATTACGTTCATTCGCCTACTACAACAGCTCTACAAAGCCGAATACAAATACGACAATTTGAATGGCTTTGAAAAATATGTTACCCGCTTGAATGACAACCCGTTCTGTTATCGGGGTTTGACTTCTGAATTGGAAGTGATTACTTATGA
>JAYUQN010000194.1:0-15810 GCA_043756725.1 Saprospiraceae bacterium | reverse complement strand
GGGCGCGCATGAATTTCAGAGTGCCAAAGTAGAATTAGGAATTAATAATTAGGAATTTTGGCATCAAATGCTTTTTTTATTAAAATACTGAGGGGGTAAAATTCATCATTCAACATTATTGCTTTGCTTCCTGTGCTGCTTCTGCTTTCATTCTTTCGTTCGCATAAATAGCGATTTCGACACGGCGATTTTGCGCACGGCTTTCCTCTGTACTGTTTGCCACAGCGGGTTGACTTTCCCCTTTCCCTTGAATTTTCAGACGGTTGTTTGCCACGCCTAAAAATGAAAGATAGGAAGACACGGCATCAGCGCGTTTTTCAGAAAGGGTTTGATTAAAACCATCGGAACCCACATCATCTGTATGACCGACAATTAATAAATCGGTATCAGGGTTTTGCTTAAGTGTTTCAGCAAATTTTTGAAGGTCTGTTTTATTCCCTTCTTTTAAATCCGTTTTACCAAAATCAAATAATAATTGGCTATTGAAAGTCAATTTAATACCTTCTGCAACCCGTTCAACCGTAGCTGCATTGCCTAATTCTTCTTCCAATTTTTTAGCTTGTTTGTCCATTTTACTGCCAATGACGGCACCGACTGTGCCACCTACGGCGGCACCTAAAATAGCACCCAGAGCTGTATTTTTGCTTTTATTGCCAATAATACCACCCACTACGGCACCTGAAGCAGCCCCAATAACGGCTCCTTTTTCGGTCTTGTTCATACCAGACTTATCTTTGTCTTTACCCTTTTCGGTGGTTTGCCCTTTTTGTGAACTTTTGCAGCCCATTAGCAAGGCAAAAGACATGATTAAAGAAAAAAGTAGTTTATTCATAACACTGTTTATTTTAATTTATAATTGAAAATTTATGTTGCTGTAATATTTCGTGTGCAAGTGGGTATTTTTTTTACAATAACTTTGTTAAAATGAACCACGTAGAGACGTTGCACTGCAACGTCTCTACAATTGCACACGAAAAATTACAGCAACAAATTTATTAGCTATTCTGAAAATTTCAAGCAATATTACTTAAAAAACATACGCTAATTTGGGGTAAAAATTCTGCTTACAATAAAAGAATAAGCAGCAATAAAATAACTATTATGGCTCCTACTGAAAGATAAACACCGCCACCAATTTCTTTTAATTGGCTTTTTATAGCCCGTGTCTCTTTACGCAATTGTCTTTTTTCAGATGAACTCAAATTGGATTTGTCCATCGTTTTTATTTCATTTAATCTTCCGAGTAAAGCGTCCGCTTCTCTTGAATCTGCCGTTTTAGGATTGGCTATTGAAGAGGGCGTGGGTTCAGTTGCCGCAGATAAAGTTGTTGAAACAAAAGCGAGCGACAAGAAAGTTGCCATCATAATCACGGTTAGTTTTTTCATCTTAATAATTTTTATTTGTGAAGTAATTTTATGGAACAAAGTTGAGGGTATTGAAATTGATATGTGTTATACAACTTTTGGATTAAGTTACATCATTCACACATTTACAGTTTTATATACTTTATTTTAGTTATTGAGCGCATGTTTTATATAAAGGCTGTCAATCGTTTTGATGGAAGGGGTAGCCGATTGACGGAAAGTAAGTTGAGGTTTATTGTTGGTAGCGGTTTGTGTGCAACGAATAATAGGCACAACTATAATGAAAAAAGCGATAACCAACGAAAAGAAAAGCAGGATATATTTTTTCATTTTCTTTATTTTAAAATGTGACTGAATTTTCATGGTGCAAAGTAAATGGCTTTATCAAGCAGATGTATTACACAATTCAATGAAAGGTTTACATCATTCACATATTGAATAAAAAAAAATTTGTTCCATAATTTCATGTATAAATTACATCATTACCACATATAATATTAACATTTATGAAAAAAAGTGTATAAAAACACTTATTAGAGCCTTATTAACGATTAAAAGCAAACATAGCCGCGTCTTTATTTTTTTTACCAGTAACCATATCTCGTATTATTTGAGCAGCAATAACGCTAAAGGTAATCCCATTTCCCCCAAAACCTAAGGCATAATAGGTATGTGGCGTTTTATCATACAAGCCGATATAGGTAGTAGGCTTAGCACCTGAAATGCCGCCACCAATAATGACAATATCTGTTTTAACAGAGTGTTCAAGTTTGGGATAATTATTGGGTAATCCGCTGTTTATGAGCCAATAGGGGTAACCTGTTGTGAGATTCATGTATGAAATTTTTATTTTAAAATGGCTTTAAATAACAAACGGAAGAGATGTGTGTATCTCCTCCGCTGTTGTAGAATGTATGTGATTATAACGTCATTTTTGTGAAATTATATAAAATTTGGCTATTATACTGAGGGGGGGTAAAATGTGCATTTTCTTGAAATCTCTTTTGTGAAATTCCTACTGATACTGAATTAAGTAGTCGCATTGAAATAAACGCTGTTATTGACTAACCTCGTCCTTTAGGACGTGGGGCGGGAATCAAGCCAAGTTAAGGCTTTAGCCGCTCATCTTAATAGGGGAAAAGTGAGCGGCTAAAGCCAAAAAAGGGTTTATTTTTCTGCCCACGCCCTAAAGAGCGTGGTTAGTCAATAACAGCGTTTATTTCAATTCAACTACTTACCATAGCGCAAAGATGAACATACTTTTAAGAATGATTATTACACAATTTTTCAAATAGTTTACATTATTTACATGTTTTTTGAAGATGTATTGTTGATTGTTTCCCTTTCCTAAGGTAGAATTAGTTTTACTTTGGCACTGTGAAATTCATGCGCGCCCCCCGACCCCCAGAGGGGGAGTACATCCGAAACGGCATTAAAAATTGTGGTAATTTTAATAGCATTTCTAATGTACTCCCCCTCTGGGGGTCGGGGGGCGCACATGAATTTCCAGAGTGCCAAAGTAGAATTAAGTCCCCTATTAAATAAATTTTAGGAAATGATAGAAACTCGAATTCATGCGCACAACGCGCATTGAGCAACATAATTTCGTCGGTAATGTAGGTTTTCAAATGCCAGACCATGACTTTAATCATCTTTTTCCCTAATATTCGTCATTTTACACCCTACCTTATTTTTTTAATTTTGTATTTCAAAAACAGGAAGGGAAGGTATGAAAAACAATTTTTTACCTGCTTCCTCATTCATTATAAAACATTTAAAATATATATGCAATGAAAACGAAACCGTCAACATCCGTAGAATCCTCTATTATGAAAATCTATATACCACATCCGAATTTATCAAACCCCCTTCAACGTTTTTTGATTCTTCTCCTTTTGATTCTTTTATTGCTCATATTAGTCGTCACAACAGGAGCGGCTCAAACGGAGGGGAAATCATTGATTGACAAACTGGCAACCGAATACGTGAGTGATACCCGTAACCACGCCTTAACCATCGGTATTACACGAAACGGCAAACAGGAGGTTTTCACTTTTGGTGAAAATGAGCGGGGGGAAGGTCAAAAACCCAGTCCCAATGCCATTTTTGAACTCGGCACAACCTCCGAAGTTTTCACAACTTCCTTATTAGCCATTTTGGAATCGGAAGGTAAAATCAGTAGCTTGGATGCTGTAGCGGATGCCTTGAGTAGAAGATATTGGAATGAAAATTTTAGAATATCTCGAAAGCGTACCCGCTACAGCTTCTATTCGTTAAATTATAGTGTTTAGATTGCCATCGGGTGTGTATTTTGTTGAAATGTATAATGCCCCCATGACGCTCATAAAAATGGTAAAAAAATGAAAAGCCAATTGATACAAATCATCTAAGAAGGAAACAATCGTCATGGATACCCCCCTCAGTATTTTGTACTTTTGACCATAATTAAAATTAAAAAACGATGACAATAACAGATAATATCTTCATTGACAACCTCAAATGTGGGGGTTGTGAAAATACCATCAAAAAGACGCTTCAAAAAATTAGAGGCGTTGAGTACGTAACCATTCATAATGAAAGCAGCCAAATAGAGGTTGCGCATGATGAAATCGTTACCCGCAATATGATAACCCATGCTTTGAAATCTATCGGTTATCCTGAAACAGGCACAACCGAAGGCTTAGATGCGATGGTGTCAAATGCCAAATCTTACGTCAGTTGTGCCATTGGGCGATTAAGCCCCAATGATGAAAAAAAGGTTTCAAAACAAGTTCATTAAAAAAAAGACTATGCGGTATTTGACAATCGGTTTGTTACTATTTGTAAGTTTGACCGCCTTATATGGTGGCGTAATGCTCATGCAATCGCCTAATGGGAGTGCTCTAAAAATGCCACTCGAATGGTTGAATCAATCGCCTTTCAAGGACTATTTTCTTCCGGGCTTGCTGCTTTTTACTTTTAATGGTCTGGTAGGTTTGGTAGTCGTTCTTCTGATTTTAAAACGCCATCCCTTAGCCCATCCTATGATTTTTGCGCAGGGTACTATTTTAATAATTTGGATTGTGATGCAAATACTGTTGATTCAACATGCCAGTTTTTTACAAGTTATCTATGGAGCCATAGGCGTGAGTCTCCTTTTTTTAGGAACGAAACGGTTTAAGACTTGGTGAATTAACTTTCTACATCTTTGAAATTTATAAATCTATATCAATTAATTTTAAAATCGAACAATTATGAAATCAGGAAAAGTATTTTTAGGTCTATTGGCAGGCGTAGCCATTGGTTCAGTCTTAGGGATATTATTTGCACCCGATAAGGGAACTGAAACCAGAAATAAAATTTCTAAAAAAAGTTCTGATGCGATTGATGGCGTCAAGGATAAATTTGATGAACTGTTGAGCGGTCTTACTGACAAACTTAAGGCGGCACAAGCGGAAGCAAGTAGCCTTTATGAAAAAGGGAGAAACAATGTGAAAGACATTAAAAAAGAGGCAAAAGCGGAATTGAGCTAAAATATCCATTTGTAAAACATCTTAAAAAAATTGTTGCTGTAATTTTTCGTGGGCAATTGTAGAGACGTTGCAATGCAACGTCTCTACGTGGTTCATTTTAACAAGGTTATTGAAAAAAATGCCCTATTGCACACCAAAAAATTACAGCAACAAAAAATAAAATACACGGTTATGGAAGATAAAACAACTTTGACGGAGGCTTTATTTGAAAGTACCGAAGAATATGTCAAAACAAGTTATGAGTTATTAAAACTCAAAACTTTAGACAAAACAGCAGATGTTGCCGCTACGTTTGTTTCGCATGGCATTGTCATTCTTTTTCTTTTGCTCTTTATTGTGGGTGTAAATATGGGTATCTCCCTTTGGCTGGGCGAATTGCTGGGCAAATCTTATTATGGGTTCTTTTGTGTTGCTGGTTTCTATGGTATTTTGGGCGGTATTTTACATTTCTTTATGCACAATTCTCTTAAAAAAAGGGTCAGCAATGCCATTGTTTCGCAAATATTTAACTAAAATAACATGGAAAAAATAAAATCAATAGCCGAATTAAAAGCGTTAATTTCTTCTCTCGAAATTAAGCAAGCCCATGAAGGGCAGTTGTTAAAAAGTGAATTTAGGGGCGTGTATGAAAACTTGCAACCCCTTAATTTAATCAAAAATACGTTTCAGCAATTAACGGCAAGGACTGAGAGCAATGAAAATTTGCTCAATACCTCTATCAGTCTGGCAGCAGGCTATCTTTCTAAAAAAGCGGCTGTTGGCTCAACGCATAATCCTATAAAACAAGTGCTTGGAACGTTTTTAGAAATAGGCGTTATGAACTTTGTTTCAAAACACAGTGCGGGCATACAATCGGTCGTCTTGTATTTGGCAAAGAATATTTTTCGTAAAAAAAAGACGCCTGCTTGATTCTTTAACGCCTATCAAGGAGAGAGGTATCTTTCTGCTTTTCATCAATTCATCATAGCCTTCAACTTATCAAGTTTTAAAACAGTAATACGCCCATCTTCTACATCAATCAATTTTTCAGTTCTAAAATCGGTGAGGGTACGGATAACCGTCTCTTTGGCTGTGCCTGCTAAAGCGGCAATATCTTCTCTGAGCATAGAAATGGGCTTGTCGCCATATTGGTTATGCAACAAAATTAGGGTATTGGCAACGCGCTTTCGGACAGAACTGTACGCCAATTGCAATAATTGTTCTTCTTGTGAAACCATATTACCCGCCAGCATTTTCACAAATTTGGCAGATACCTCACGGCTACTATTCAAAAGGTTTTGAAAATCGGCTGCGGGTAAAACTATCAATTCGCAATCTTCCAAAGCCATAGCCGATTCTGTATGCTGTTCGCCACTGAGTATGGCTATATGTCCGAAAAAATCTTTTTCACTTAAAATATTGAGTATCAACTCTTTACCCTCTTCATTGGTTTTAAAAATTTTGACTTTACCTTTCTGAATAAAATACACATTGCGTGGATGAGACCCCTCAGTATAAATCTCTGTTTTTTTCAAAAAAGAACGGATTTCACGGTCAACCGTCAAGGTTTTTAACGCTTCAACAGCTTTGGTTTCATTGATAAAATGGTTGAGATCGCGGTTGCCATTACCATTACCATTACCGTTATGGTCAAAGGCTTTTTTAATTTTTTCAGATTTTGCTAAACGCATCTCAATAACGCTCAGCAACTCGTTGGTTTCAAAGGGTTTTGTGATATAGTCATCTGCCCCCAAGTTCATACCATATCTAAAATCCGTTTTTTCAGATTTGGCGGTCAAAAAAACAAAGGGAATATCTGCCAAACTTGGCTTTTTATTCACAATGCTCAACACCCCGTAGCCATCGAGTACGGGCATCATGATATCGCATATAATCAAATCTGGCAGTATTTGTTCCGCTTTTTCAACGCCTTTTTTACCGTTTTCAGCCGTATAGGCTTCATAACCTGCGAGGTCTAATATCTCGGCAAGGTTTTCACGAATATCATCGTTGTCCTCGATTATTAATATTTTTTTCATATCGGGTTATTAGTTACTGGTTACTGATTATTACCCCCTGCCCCAAAGGGGAGTACATATCAAACTACTTTGAAATGTACTCCCCTTTGGGGCAGGGGGTTGGAAAACTAACTGCAAACGTAGAGCCTTTTCCGAGATGGCTTTCAAAATGAATTTCTCCACCCATCAATTCGGCATATCTTTTCACAATATGCAAGCCCAAACCTGTTCCTTTGATAGCGGTAGCATTAGAGGCTCTGAAAAAACGGTCGAACAAATGAATTTGCTCTTCTTCGGGTATTCCGATACCGGCATCTGTTATACTTATGATAAGTCTCCGTTTTTTTTCTCTTATCTCAAAAATAATTTCCGTGCTTTCATCTGAATATTTTGAAGCATTTGAAATCAAATTGAAAAGGATAAGTTTAAGCACTTTTTTATCCAAATGAACGTCTATTTTTTTATCTGTATGTTGCAATTGAATCTTTTGCCCCTGCTTTAGAATATTTTTTACATCATCTATGGTTTCTCTACAAAAGTCATGGATTTCAAAATCTTCGGTATTAATATCTATTTTACCCTCTTCCAAACGGCTAAGAGATAGAAAATCGTTTAAGATAGTAGTGAGTATATCAACCGAAGATTTTATCTTATGAAAATGCCTTTCTCGCTTGTCTTGTTGTTCCGCTTTGATATACTGAATCATCAAACTTGCCGAAGAGAGGATGGTACTGAGGGGGGTACGAAATTCGTGGGAAGCCATAGCCACGAAGCGGCTTTTCAGCAAACCCAATTCCCGTTCCTTTGTTAACGACTCCCGCAATTCTCCTTCTATCTTTTTCAATTTGGTAATGGCGCGCATAAAAATGGCGATTCTATTGATGGAGCCATCTGATTCTTTAAGTGGCACTGCGTCAAACACCAAATCTTGATTTTTTAAGCGTTCGGGCAATTCAAAATCAAGGATACTTTCACCTTCAAACACCTTGTTGAGAAGAGGCTTAATTTCTTCCCATTTTTCATCGGACATAAGCGGAAAAAGCCTTTTGCCAATAACATCTTGCGGGTTTGTATTGAACAATCGGTGCAACTCACCGCCTGAAAACAAATAATTTAAATTACGGTCGGCAACACTGATAGCGCCATCTGGAAAATAATAGACAATTTGTTGAAGCAGATTCTCCGTTTGTTGCAATTCTTCACGGCTGAGCAGCAAGGCATGTGCTACGGCTTTACGCTCTTGTATTTCATGCTGCAACTGTTGATTAGAAGATAACAATTTATTGACAACATCGGATAGTTTCTCCGTGCGTTCTGAAATTCTACCTTCAAGTTCATGATTGAGTTCTCGCAAAGCTTTTTCTGCTTTTTTTTGCTCGGTCATGTCATGCACGACACCCGTAAACATGCGTCTTTCACCCAATTTAAACTCACTTACTGCCAGCCAAAAAGGGAATATCGTCCCATCTTTTTTTCTGCCCGGCACCTCTCGCCCAATACCAATTATTTTACGCTCGCCTGTCGTCAAATAATTCATCATATAACCATCATGGTTTTTACTGTGCGGTTGGGGCATCAGCATAGATACATTTTGCCCCATCATCTCCTCCTCTGCATAGCCAAATATTTTACACCCTGCTGGGTTCACAGATTCTATAATACCTCTATCATTGATGGCAATAATGCCATCAACCGCCGTTTCGATGATGGCTTGTAAGCGCGAAGCAACATCGTTAATATTTTCTTTTTTATTTTCTAAAGACATTTTCAGGAAAACAGCAAAATGAAAGAATACAGTTGGGAAATGATGAATTATTCCAAAGGAATCCCTATGGGATAAATGATAAATGATGAATTAATAATGCGTTGTACCACAGGCATCCCTTTTGCCATAGGCATTCCTTCGGAAGGGAAATATCAATGCTTTACAATTTAAAAAATAATACTTTATTATTTTCACGTTCCTTGGTTGCAAATATTGGATTTATTATTGGGTTGTCAAGGTCAAAAGTCTATTTTTTTGATATTAAATAAACAGAGCAATATCAGCGTTGGTGATGATTTTAATCATTTGGTGTAAATTCGTAGCACGGGCTTCAGTCCGTGAATATCTAATTGCCTTAATTTTATCTTATCTACTGTAAAAAAATTCACGGACTGAAGTCCGTGCTACGTGCTTTATAATGCACTTTTGGCACCCCCCTCAGTATGTCAGCCGCTTTTTCAGGTGTAATATCCCTTTGCGGATTGGCAAGCATTTCATAACCCACCATAAATTTTTTTACCGTAGAAGACCGTAAAAGGGGCGGGTAAAAAACAGTATGAAAATGCCACTCGGGATGCGCTTTGCCATCAGATGGCGCTTGGTGAATACCCGCTGAATAGGGAAAAGAGACCTCAAAAACATTGTCGTACATAACCGTTAATTGCTTGTAAGCATCAGCAAAAGCTGTTTTTTCAGCATCTGTCATATCCATAATGCGGGATATAGCCCGTTTGGGTATGAGCATGGCTTCAAAGGGCCAGACTGCCCAAAAAGGGATTAAGCCGACAAAGTGGGTGTTTTCAAATAAAATGCGTGATTTGTTCGCCAATTCTGCTTGTACATAATCGGTTAAAAGTGTTTGCCTGTGTTTTTTGAAATATTTGAGCTGTGTTTTACCTTTTTTAAAAGGCTCTTCTGGAATATTGGATTGCGCCCAAATTTGCCCATGTGGGTGTGGGTTTGAGCAACCCATGATTGCCCCTTTATTTTCAAAAATTTGAATGTGTTTTATGAAACCGATTTTACTCAAAGTTTCATATTCATTGCACCACAAATCCACCACTTTACGAATATCGGGAACAGACATTTCAGGGATGGTCAAATCATGTCGGGGTGAAAAACAGACGACACGGCAAATACCGCGCTCTGGTTTCAATTTGAATAAATCTTCATTCTTTTTACCCCCCTCAGTATAAACAGTCTTTTCAGACAATAAAGCCGCAAAATCATTGGTAAAAGCATACACATTCTCGTAATCTGGATTGATTTCACCATTCGCCCGCACATTGCCTGCGCAGAGATAGCACGTTGGGTCATGCTCGGGACGGATATCCTCTGCTAATTTTTCAACCTGCCCTTGCCACGGGCGTTTTGACCGATGGGGTGATACCAAAACCCATGATTCTGTTAAAGGATTCCAACGGCGGTGCGGGTGTTCGTGAATGTCAAATATCATGATTAATAGACTATATCGTTAAATCATTAAAGAATTTCTACCCCATTATGGGGTGTCACAACATGACAAGGCAAGTCAAGTCCAAATTTATCTTTATAAGCCGCTGTCATTTTTTCAATAAACGCCCCTACCCTTTCGGCTTTTACTAAATTGAGGGTGCAACCACCGAAGCCCCCGCCCATCATACGGGCGCCAAGTACCCCCTCAGTATTTTCAGCTATTTCAGCTAAAAAATCCAATTCTGTACAACTCACTTCATATTCATATTGCAAGCCCTTATGGGTTTGAAACATGAGTTTGCCAAAGGTAATAAAATAATTTTTCTGCAAAGCTTTACAAGCTTTTTCCACTCTTGAAATTTCTTCTACCACATACTTGCAGCGTTTGAAAACCACAGGACGTAAGTCTGATTCATGCTTTTTTAAAAAGCTAATTTTCACATCCCGCAATGTTTTAATAGAAGAATTTTTTTTCTGTAAAACGGCAACCCCTTCTTCACATTCAGCTCTGCGGGTATTATATTCCGAGTCCACAAGCGTATGTTTCACCGTTGTATCGCATAAAACGAGGCGCATATCGGGGGCAACAAAAGGGAAATATTGATAATCATAGTTGCGGCAATCTATGCGAATCACTTGATTGTGTTTGCCCATCATCGAAGCAAACATGTCCATTATGCCGCATTTCATACCCACAAAATTATTTTCTGCCCGCTGCGAAATTTTCAATAAATCCATTCTTGAAATACCCAAATGAAACAATTCATTGACCGCAAAACCAATCCCATTTTCAATAGCTGCTGAAGATGATACCCCTCCCCCACTGGGCAAGTCACCGCCAAATACCAAATTGACCCCCCTCAGTATTTTGGGGTTTGCGTTGCAGACTGCCGCTGTTTTTTGGATTTCATCTAAAACGCCCATGAGGTAGTTTGCCCACGTTTTGATTGATATTTTATGCAGATTTTCAAGTGAAATGGTGAAATTTTCATTCAAATCGTGTGAAATAAAATGACATTCATTATCGGTGCGGGGTGAAACAGCGAAATAAATTGCCTTGTCAATGGCTGCGGGTAATACATAGCCACCATTGTAGTCCGTATGCTCGCCTATGAGGTTAATGCGCCCCGGTGAGCGCACCACAATTTTAGGAGATTCTGTAAAATGTTTTTGGAAAGTTGCAATAATACTGTCTGGATACATATAGATTGGATAATTTTTATTTCAAAAAAACAAACACTGCCGCCAATGCCGTTAACCACAATATCACTTGGCGATAGTGCTTTTCATCTATCATTTTCACGATGAAAATGCCTGAATAAAAACCCACTATCAAAAAAGGTATAAGCATGAGATTGATGGATAAAGAATGGGTATTAACTGTTTGCCAACTAAAAATATGAAACGGCAATTTAAACAGATTGACAAATAAAAAAAGCGAGGCATTTGTACCGATAAAATGGTTTTTCGGTAAGCGCATACTCAATAAATAGACCGTTGCAAAACCGCCTGCTTGATTGCCCACCATAGAAGTAAAACCCGTTGCAATGCCCATAATACCCGAAAAGGATTTTAGTTCTGACGCATTTTTCAACGGCTTTTTTTCAAGCCAAAATAGACCCACAACGATAATCAAGACGATAGCCGCCATCATTTTTTTAAAAACGGCTTCTTCCAAATCCTTACCAACCCATACGCCAATTAAAATACCACCTATCACCCAGGGCAACAACCGCCAAAACGACTGCCAATGTACGGCTCTTTTGTAATACAATACAGCTAAAATATCACCTATTATCAACATGGGCAGTAAAATGCCTGTTGAAATTTTGCTGCCAAACACCCACGCAAAAGTCGTAACAGTGATGATAGAAATAGAATTAAGCCCCGATTTGCTAACGCCAACAAGCAGTGCAGAGAGTATCGCCACAGTCCATTGAAAAGGTGTTAGAGGGTAAGTTTGTAGCGATTCAAACATAAATTATTTTTTTCAACTTTAAAATAAACTTAAAGTAAAGTTTTTTTAAGTTTATTTTAAAGTTATTTTATAAATTTTTCAGGAAACTGCTGTTTCAATCGGAATATCATTTTTGGTTTTAAAAATGAAAAACCTTGAATATCTTCTAAGAGATAAGCTGTTTGGTCTAAACGATTGATTTGGTCTAAAATTTCCTGTTCTAAGGTAGGGTTATTGTCGAAAAGAATTTGAGCAACATGCACTTCTCGCTCAAATTCTTGTTTGATGGTTTCCTTTTTGCGGTCTAATTCGGTTAAAACTTTTTGCGCCTGTTCTTTGACTTTAGTGTTATTTTCAACTTTTATTACTTGTTTTTTGAGTTTTTCTGAAAAATCTGCTTGCTCTATCAACACCCGTAAATAACCGCCTTGCTTTTCTTTTTCCCTTTCACGAATGCGCCCATTGGTGACTTTGCTTAAAAAATCTTTCCAACACTGTTCGATATGTTCTATCGGGTATTGTTTCAACCATTGGCTCAACGTGGAAACTGAAATACCATACTCTCGCATGAGCATAAAGTAGGTATCAAAGTGGGTATCAAATTTCTGAGCCTTGTCTTTGTCTAAAAAAGGCTGTGCTTCTACCCTATCGTCTGTGCCAGAAGGCAAATTCAGTTGTTTGCCTTTGGGATGATTGGGGTAAATTTTGAATTTAACAGCAACAACGGTTTTTGTTCCAACTCTTTTAACTTCTTGATACTCAAATCGAATATCGGTTTTTTCTGCCAGTTCTACCTGTGCTTTGTCAATAAGGCGTTGTTTGATATTGCCAAAACTTTTGTATTTGTCTTGCAAATCAAAAACATCTCGGATTTCTTCTACCGTCATTTGGCGAAAACCTGTATCCGCAAATCGTTTGAGCAGCAGATAAAAACGAAGCATTTTGATGGGCAACTCAATGGCATAATTGCGGTCAAAAAGCGTATAATTGTTATCAAGACTGCCATTGATATTCAGCAAATAGGGTTTTATTTGTTCGTGGAGCTGCAAACGAATATAACCATCATCATCGTCGCTGATAGTGCCATCATTGTTCATTTTGACCGAGTGAGCCGTTTCAACAAACATGCTTTTATTGACCATCTCCCAACTGTTGGTGTCTTTGTTTTGCTGATAGAGTTGGATGCTTCGGGTTGCCAATGCTTTTCGGGCTTCACGGAATAGGGCGTAAGATTGTCGGCTATTTTCCAAACGGAAGTCTTTTATCAACTCACGGATGGGTATCACGAAGTTGGTCGAGCCTTTATGCGCTTCTTCATTGACTAAAAAAACGATTTTTAAAAAAATCCGCATTTCCCAAGTCGTCAAACTATGACGAGCTTCTATCAAATCATTTGATTTCTTTATCAAACGAATAGGTTTCAGATTTTTTTTGACGGTCTTAGCCATTATAACACTTTTAGGAAAATCAAATATAACAAAAATAGGAAAGTAATCGTATTCCGAATTTTGGCTATCAGAATTCGCATTTTAGACAGGCTAAAGTAGCTGAAATCCATAAAACGAAACGGACTGATGGGCAAATATAACAGTTTTAGGAATGATTGTAACAAAAATAGGAAAAAGATTATCAAATAAAAATAAAACTTATTTTAAAAAAAAAGGATTATAACAAAAAAAGGAAAAAATATTTCCTAAATCTGTTACAATAGCTTCCTATTTTTGTTATAATCGTTCCTAAAAGTGTTATGTTTGTTCCTATTTTTGTTACATTTGTGCTTATAACTAATTGATTGTCAGTCAGTTACAGAGGTCACAATATATTACAATTGTATTTACAAGAGAAACAACAACATAAAAATTGTTGTTGTTTCTTTACTGTTATAAAAGTATTATGAAATACTATATTCCCCTAAATTGCTGTTTATCAATGGTTTAACTCTGCTGCTCTTCCTAATTTTGTTACAATCGTTGCGATTGTAACAAAATTAGGAATTTTTTTTTTTTGCTTGCTTTATTTACCGTACATGCTCTATTTGGTGCAGAGCACCACAATATTTGTAGAGCATTTTACGGATTTCGGTGCGCTGCACCAATCAAACAAGATTAATGAAAACCCTACTACTACAAATATTGTGGTGCTCTGCACCAATCAGACATGTCAATGTTTATTAGAAAATAAATCATAATTTCGAATTTGCTTTAACATAACTTTATTTTAAAGTTGTTTTACCCCTTTGACCGATGGTTTTTGGCTGTCAAAAATTTTAAAACTAAAGAAATAGGTGCAAATGCGTCAAATCCTTTTATTTTTGCCTCCAAGTTTATTATCTTTGTAATAACTTTAAAATAAAGTTATTTTAACTTTATTTTAAAGTTATTATACAAACCAATAACCAAAAAAGTATGATTTACACAATAGGCGGCATAAAAGGCGGCTCTGGCAAAACAACGGTTGCCACCAATTTGGTGGTCATGCTTCACTTAAAAGGGCGTGATGTGCTTTTTGTGGATGCCGACGATCAAGAGACAGCCACTGATTTTACGCATTGGCGCAATGAAAATTTGCCCGACGGCGCAGGCTATACAGCCATTCAATTGGCAAATAATGCCGTGCGAACGGAAATACTAAAGCTCAAAAGTAAATACGATGATATTGTGATCGACACAGGGGGACGCGATACCACAAGCCAACGCGCAGCTATGACCGTTTCAGATGTCTATATCGTGCCTTTTATTCCCCGTTCTTTTGATATGTGGACTCTTGAAAAAGTGACCCGTTTGATAGATGAAATGCGGACAGCTAAACCCGATTTGCGGGCTTATGCCGTTTTGAATAAAACCGATTCGCGGGGATCAGACAATGCAGAAGCCAAAGAATTTTTGGGAGAAACGGACAGCATTGTTTTATTAGATGCTACTTTGGGGCATCGCAAGTCCTTTGCCAACGCTGCCTCAAAAGGCATGAGCATCTTAGAGTTGAAACCTGCGGATGATAAAGCGATTAAAGAAATGACCGACCTTTTTGACATTTTAACGAAAGAATAAAGTTAAAATGACTTTAAAATAAACTTAAAATAACTTTATTTTAAGTTTAAAAACTAATAACTAACAACAAAAAAATGGCATTGTCAAAGAAACCCATCCAAAGTAAGCCCGTTGTCAGCGAAGATATTGTAGCGGCTTTGATAAACAAAGGGGGCAGTGTTCCTACTACCCTTGAGGGCACTCAAGCACCCGAAAAGATGCAGAAAAAAGTATTGAAAGGCGGTCAAGTGCCTGTGCAGTTGCGCTTAACGCCTGATATTTTAGATGTGATTGATGGCTTGATTGCCCAGCGGCTGATTCCCGTATCTCGACATTCGTGGTTTATGAACGCTATATCAGAACAAATTAAGCGGGAGCAAGAAGGGTAGAGTAGAGCCTGTTTTTTTGCGATTTAAGCCGTTTAGTTGTTTCAGTTTTAACTGATTAGGGGAAAGTATTGAAATAGGCTGATAATCAAAATGTGCTTAATTCTACTTTGGCACTCTAAAAATCCCGAGCAACCCCCTACCCCTGAAGGGGAGTACATTGCGAAGTCGTTTGAATTCTTGAACTTTTTTCATAAAAATAATTCTCGGAAAATGCAGTTTTTGCAATGACTTCGCAATGTACTCCCCTTCAGGGGGTAGGGGGTTGCGAAGTCGTTTGAATTCTTGAACTTTTTTCATAAAAATAATTCTCGGAAAATGCACTTTTTGCAATGACTTCGCAATGTA
>JAYUQN010000193.1:0-5424 GCA_043756725.1 Saprospiraceae bacterium | reverse complement strand
GTTTTACGAGAGATACAACTATTTTACCAAACGGTATCCCGAACTGGGCAGATATTAGAAATGGATTCAGTAAAGAGAATCATGAATTTTTTATGGCTTCCTTAAATTTTAAATCGGATGTAAAAGCCCTATTTAAACTTTTAGTAACACGTCAAAATGATGGAAATTTGTTGGGAAAATTGGTCATGTATGTTCCTAATAATGATTATCATGTTGCCAAAAAAGGAAAATACAGCGTAGAAGATTATACGGGTGCTGTCATTTATACCGATTTAAAGGGTAAATTTGAGTATGGCTTCTACATAAGAAACGGCTTATACCAAGGTGTCGCAAAAGCACTTCCAACTTCAAATAGCCCATCTTTGCAAACACGTTGTATGAGCGAACGCCATACTATGTGCCTTACACAGATGAGGGTCTTTAAGGATGAGTGCCTTCATACAATAGAAGTTATTCTTTCGGATTGCCCACCAGAGGGAACATCATCAACTGAAGGTAATGCGATTACTCCAGGTGGTTTAGGCGGTTTTAATAGTGGTAGCGGCGGTAGTGCTTGGAATATAAATCAGCCAATAAATCTTTTCACGTATGATGAGAAAGAAGCACTACGCACTAAATTTAGAAATGCAGGGTTAGATGATATATTTTATACTTTAGAGCTTCATCAAGATTTGCTGCAAGCAGCGAATTTATTTTTAGATACCAAAGGGTGGAATAGTTTGAATAATACAGCTTTAAAGAAATTGATTAATTCTACTTCTGATTATCAAGCATTAGCGGAATATTTGACTACCTTATCTGCTTATCCAGATTTTTATAATACGAATGTCGCTTTGAATTTTCCTTCAAGTGCCGTGGCTTCTTTTTCAAAATATACAAAGGCGGGCTTTTCTACTCAGGAGTTTGTAGAGTTGTTTAAAAACCAAGGATTGTTTATACAAGCAAATGGGTTTTTATCAGAAAATAATTTTAATCACAGTGTCGTTGATTTTGTAAAAGAACTTTCAAGAGAAAAACCTGTTTTAGATGTTCCAGGGTATCCAGAAAATCATCCCGTGGCTCAATCTGTTTTAAATTTTAATGAATATATTTGGAATGCTTTTGAAGGCTCAAACAATATATCTACTAGGGGGCTGCATAAAACAGCATTAGGATTAGACGGAGGTGATGGTTACTCTAAATGTGTAGGAGCTATTGGAGAGGGTATATTTGCTAAACGCTTAGTAGATGGAGGTACTTCAAAATATCAGGTTTGGCAAGGAATAACGATTGGCTCTATTCACCATGACCTAATTACTACTATACCATGTGTTAAAGTAAATACAACAAATATAAACGCAGGATTTACATTAAAAGTTAATTATACAGACCAAAATGGTAATCCTATAAGTGCTTCAATATTTCCTTACAGAGCTGATAAACAAGGGATTGATATGGCAGTAGGAGCAATTAGTTATGAGGTCAAAACATATTCGCCAAATACAGCTCCAGTATGGATCAAACAAGGATTTATTGATGGTATTGAACAAGCTATAAAAAGAGCTAATCAAACGGGTTGTGATGTTGGCGTACTCGTTTTTGATTTACCCGCATTTAATATTATTAAAAACGATGTTGCAGTACAAGCAGCCATATCAAAATTAGCAACGATTAAAAATAAATATGGAGAACAAAAAGCATTTTTACGATTAGAAAATAATTTACACTATGAAGCTGATAGAGCATTTTATGCTATAAAAGATAGAATAAAAAATTTGAATCCATGAAAAATTTGAAATATACTGTATTTTTACTTCTAGTATCTTGCAAAACATTAAAAGTAAGCAATATGGTTAATACTGCGTTAGAAATAGAATATATAGCTTTAGATACTTTAGAAACAAAATATTGCGCTAATATTGAAAAGCTATTTATATGGAATACGAAAAGTATTCTAACGTCTTCTTATGTGGATTATAGCAAAAATGCTGATGCTATCGAAGAGGAAAAACAGATATTACAAAAACTAGAAAATTTACAAAAATTCAGAAACTTAAAAGCAATCTATTTTATAAACTTCTGTTTTTCGGAACTTCCTAAACCCGTTATGGATATGAAAAGTATCGAAGTATTACAAATAGATTATTATAAACATTTTGACGTTGAATTAGAATATACTAAAATTTCAAATTTAAAGAAATTGAAAAAATTAGTTATTAATACTTTTTTCTTACCAAAAGAAAAAGTTCAAAAACTCAAAGAGTTATTACCGAATTTAGAAATATTTAGTTTATTGGAATAAAAGTTAATTATCCATATTTTAGCAAGGTATTACCCCTCAGTATTCAGCCCAAAATCGCTGCAATACTGAGGGGTCTTTTTTTATCAAAGTATTCACAAATAAAATCGTGTCAAAAAGACACCAAAATAAAAATAATTTTATCTTTGTTTTTCCAATTGAAAATTGGATTTAAAAAGATTTCATAAAATATATGACACACTACGAACATCCTACCCGCATCTTAGTGGCAACCGACTGTATCATCTTTGGCTTTGATGGTGAGGCGTTGAAACTATTGCTCATTAAGCGCAATTTTGACCCTGAAAAGGGAAAATGGTCGCTCATGGGTGGCTTTGTTTATGACAATGAGGATTTGGAAGAGGGCGCAAAACGCATTTTATACGATTTGACAGGTTTGGAAAATATCTATGTGGAGCAATTGAAAACCTTCGGTTCGGTAACGCGTGACCCCGTTGAGCGCACTATTTCAGTCGCTTTTTCAGCCTTAATCAATATCCACGACCACGATGAAGAAGCGGTAAAAGCCCACAATGCCCGTTGGGTAAACCTCAATAGAAAAGCTCCTTTGATTTTTGACCACGATAAAATGGTGGATTTGGCGCTCGAACAATTGCGCTATAAAGCCGCTTTGCATCCCATTGGCTTTGAGCTGTTGCCTGAAAAATTTTCAATCCCGCAACTACACAAACTCTATGAAGCTATTTATAATACTAAAATAGACCGTCGAAATTTCAGCCGAAAAATCCTGTCAACTCATTTATTGATAGATACAGGTGAAAAAAATGAAAACTCGGCTACTAAAAAAGCAATTCTTTATAAATTGAATAAAGAGAAATATGCAGATAAATTTCACTCGTTTTGGCATTTTATGCCTGAACCTGTGATGTGAAGCTATAAAAATACTCAGGGGGTAAAAAAGACAGTTTTATATGATAAATCTAAAAAAATTAGAAGTCTGGTTCGTCACTGGCAGCCAAGATTTATACGGTGATAAAACCTTGAAAACCGTTGCTGAACATTCAAAAATCATAGCAAAGGCATTTGATACTTCGGATAAAATCCCTGTGCGCGTCACGTTCAAACCTGTTGTGACAACGCCCGATGAAATTTACAAAGTCTGTCAAGCAGCTAATACGGACAGCCATTGCATCGGCATTGTGGCGTGGATGCACACGTTTTCACCCGCTAAAATGTGGATTCGAGGACTGCAAGCCCTGCAAAAACCGATGTGTCATTTGCATACACAGTTTAACCGTGATATTCCGTGGGGGGCTATTGATATGGATTTTATGAACCTCAATCAATCCGCTCATGGCGATAGGGAATTTGGTTTCATTATGTCTCGAATGCGGTTGAATCGAAAAGTGGTGGCAGGGCATTGGCAAGACCCCTCAGTACATGAGCGTCTAAACGTTTGGATGCGAGCGGCTGCGGCTCGTTTCGATTGGCAAGGGGCAAAATTCTGTCGTTTTGGGGATAATATGCGCCAAGTAGCGGTGACAGATGGTGATAAAGTGGAAGCTGAAATGACATTCGGGTATTCCGTCAATGGCTATGGGGTAGGGGATTTGGTGAAAATGGTGGATGCTGTTTCAGAGGCTGAAATAAATAAATTGGTGTCAGAATATGGTGAAACATACATTTTACAAGCGAATTTAAGGAAAAACGGCAACCGACATACGGACTTGCGAGATGCTGCAAAAATTGAACTTGGTATGCGCCAATTTTTAGAAGACGGCAATTTTAAAGGTTTCACAGACACATTTGAAGACTTAAATGGTCTGGTGCAACTCCCTGGCATTGCTTCACAGCGTTTGATGGCTTCGGGTTACGGCTTTGGAGCAGAGGGTGATTGGAAAACGGCAGCCCTCGTCCGTGCTGCTAAAGTGATGGCAAGTGGTATGCAAGGCGGTAACTCGTTTATGGAAGATTATACCTACCATTTTGACCCTGAAAACCGCCTTGTTTTGGGCGCACACATGCTTGAAATTTGTCCTTCTATAGCCGATAGCAAAGCGAATTGTGAAATACATCCGTTGGGTATTGGTGGTAAAAATGACCCTGTCCGCTTGGTTTTTGATGTGGCAGGGGGACCCGCTTTGAATGTTTCACTCATAGATATGGGCAACCGCTTCCGTCTTTTAATCAATGAAGTTGAAGCCGTTTCACCGATTGAAAAACTCCCTAAACTTCCCGTAGCCAGAGTTTTATGGAAGCCCTTGCCCGATATGCAAACGGGTTGCACGGCTTGGATTTATGCAGGTGGCGCACACCACACCGTTTTCAGCCAAAACTTAACAACCGAATATTTTGAAGATTTTGCCGATATGTTCACTATTGAAACCGCTATCATTGATGGCAAAACAGATTTACGGCAGTTCAAAAATGAATTGCGGTGGAATGAAATTTATTATCGTTAAACCGAACCATTTTTTAATTTGAATTAGGATATTAGGGATGTAAAAGGATATTAAGGATTTGGATACCCTCTCAGTATTTTGATGTAAAATATTGTCAAAATACTGAGGGGGGTATCCAAATCCTTAATATCCTTTTACATCCCTAGTATCCTAATTCAAATTAAAAAGTGGCTCATAAAAACCTATTTTACAATGAAAAACATCTTTTTACCGCTTTTATTATTGTGTTTCACCCTGATTTCATGCAAAGACAATAATAAAACAACACAATCTGAAACCACTGTTAAAACTACAGAAGGCATGAAAACGACTATCCTTGCCAAATCCAGTATTGACAAAGCCCTTTTCGGTACCTTGCCCGATGGACAAGCCGTAGATATTTATACCCTTAAAAACAATGCGGGTATGACGGTTGCCATTTCCAACTACGGCGGCACAATCGTTTCATGGACAGCACCCGACAAAAATGGGAAATTTGAAGACATCACTTTAGGCTTCGATTCGTTGTCAAGTTATCTGAAAAGTTCGCCTTATTTTGGGGCAATTATCGGGCGATATGGCAACCGCATTGCCAAAGGCAAATTTAATTTGGAGGGTAAAACCTATATTTTGGCAGTCAATAATATTGGCAATCATTTGCACGGCGGCATTAAAGGTTTTGATAAAGTTGTATGGACAGCAACACCCATGCAAGCCGAAGAACCCGCTTTGAAACTGACCTAC
>JAYUQN010000192.1:0-2113 GCA_043756725.1 Saprospiraceae bacterium | reverse complement strand
GAGCAACCAACTAAAATATTGACGCTCCAAATTGTCAATACTTTGTTCGAGTTTGTTAAAAATGAAACCGAGAAAAAGCCGCGTTTAACCCTGCGCCACTTGTTGAATACTTTAACGATTTTAGATAAAAACCGCCTCTCCATTGAGTTGATTCAAAACATAATAGATACTGAGGGGGTCGTTTTGACAACGGCACATTCCGCCAAAGGGCTTGAATTTCACCGTGTTTTTCTGATTGATACGGTTGATAGTGAGTGGGAAAATACCAAATCTGGCAGCAACAACCGTTTCAAACTACCCGATACCCTTACTTTCACAACCGAAGAAGACGCAACCGAAGCCCGTCGTCGCCTTTTCTACGTGGCAATGACGCGCGCAAAAGAATACCTACAAATTTCGTATGCTAAAACAGATGAAAAAGGTAAGGCGATGGGCAAAAGTCAATTTATTGATGAATTGGAAATGCCTATTTTACAAGCCCGTGTCTCTCAAGATATTTTATTAGAAAATCAAATAGCGTCTTTGACTGAAATAGAAAAAATCAATACCGAACTGATTCATAAAGAGTTTGTGGCAGATGTTTTAAAGAATTTCAAAATCAGCGTTTCAGCCCTTAATGCGTATTTGGATTGCCCTTTGAGTTTTTATTTTGAATATATTTTGAAAATACCGACCACGATGAGCCAAGCCGCACGTTATGGAACGGCTATTCATTACGCTTTGCGGAAGTTATTTGGTGAAATGCTGCGGTCAAAAGATAAGGCATTTCCAAGTAAAGACGATTTTATTCGCTATTTTGAAATAGATTTGATGGCTCAAAGAGGGCATTTTTCACAAAATGAATTGCAAAGACGCTTGTCCATTGGACGGGATAATTTGTCAAAATACTATGATTTGAATATTTTAAAATGGTCAAAAAATGTGATAGTTGAGCGCTCAATCGTAGCAGAATATGAAAGCGTTCCCCTTCGCGGTGTTTTAGATAAAGTTGAATTTAGAGACGATGGCACGGCGCACATTGTGGATTACAAAACAGGCAAGCCAGATGAAAACCGTACTCGAAAACCGACGCTTAAAAACCCATTAGGTGGCAATTATTGGCGACAAATTGTTTTTTATAAAATTATATATGAAAACTATCGAGCAAACCTTGTGCGGGTGAAGTCGGGTGAAATCAGTTATATCGAGCCAGATGCCAGAGGTGCTTTCAAAGCAAAAGTATTGGATATTGAGTCAAAAGACGTCGAAATACTGAGGGGGGTCATTGTGTCCACGTGGGAGAAAATTCGGAACCAAGCGTTTGATGGTTGTGGTAAAAAAGACTGCAATTGGTGCAATTTTATTCGGAACAATAAAACAGTGGAGTCTTTTAGGAATTATCAAGTTGAGGATATGGATGAATAATTTAGGCTGGATGCTTTTAAAAATCTTTCTCTAAATTGTAGGGTACTAAATACGTTTTTATCAAAATGCCCTCAATCATTTCTTGGGCTTCTTTAATATGCTCGTTGCTTATTTCAGATTCAACAAAAACGAGATAGATACCAGATTCTAAACTTAAACTTTGGACGTATTGCGCCAACTGAATTTTTCCTTTTCTAAATTTGACTATATCACTATACACTTTGGCTTCCACAACAAACTCTTGATGACCCACATTAATCAATAAATCGGTACGTCCTATTCCTGTTTGGGCTTCAATATAGGTTTTACCATCAACCATACTTAAAAAAGCTGTTAAATATGTTTCAAAACTATAGACTAAGGTCGCTTCTTTGAGGGTCATATAGCGTCCTTTTTTATTCTTCTCTCTGAAATAACGAAACTTACGCCGCAGAGCATATTTTTTATAGCTATCTATAACCATATCAAAATTCAAAGAGCCATCGGGTGCAAAAAAATCGTCAATATTAATGGTGCTACCGATACGACCCGACTCACCATTAATATAAGGATAAAAAGCAGAATACAGGCATTTGCGATATAAAGGCACAAGAAAAGTGACAAAACCTTGTTCATCATAAGTAATTACACCATTAACATACAAATCTTTGATAACGTCTCGATAAATTTGAAAAGGTATTTTCGTTTCAGTAAAAAGCAATGTTTCAAT
>JAYUQN010000191.1:0-2114 GCA_043756725.1 Saprospiraceae bacterium | reverse complement strand
CCGACCCCAGAGGGGAGATATGATGCTATCTCCCCTCTGGGGTCGGGGGATGTCAACACATTTGAAATTTTTCATGTATTTAAAGCGTTGAAGCAAAGTTGCGTAATAGGGTTTTTACATCGGTAGGGCTATTTCAATAGCCTTTTCGATGTAAAAACCCATACACCTTTGCGGAATTGCGGAATTACTCAACCTTCATTATCCCATTCATAATACGCCAATGCCCCGGAAAAGTACAGACATACGGATAAAGTCCTTTTTTATCAGGAGCCGTAAAACGCAAGCGAATTGTTTCATTAGGATTGACTAAAGCGGATGAAAACAATATTTCAGACATATTCGGTACATAATTTTTAGCTGCTCCTTCGGGGTCGGTTATCATTTTATCTGCCGCTTTGCCGATTTTTTCAAGCGATTTGGGTTTGCCGACTACAAAATTGTGCTGCATCGCATCGGGGTTTTCAAAGACAATTTCAACCGTTTTACCCGCTTTTACTGTAAAAGTTTTCACATCAAACAACAACATTTCACGGACAGATTTGATTTTTACCGTCTGTACATTGGGGTCATTCTCGTCCTGTTTTTTCAGAATATCCCATGATTGCATAAGGCGAGTGAGGCGGTCTTTGTTTTGACCAGAAGTAGCAGCCAATAAGGTAGCCAAATAGGTTTTATCGGCTTCTGCAACGCTCACTTTTTTTCGATAATTCCACCCTTCGCTGATGCTTTTTAGTATAGTATTGAAACCTTCTGCCTCTAATTTTTGAGCATTTTTTAAATAACCCACGACTTTAGGCACATCGGCAACGGATGTATTGCTCCGAACTGCTTTTGCTAATACATACTCCGACATGCTTTGCGATAAGGCAACTGTGATTTTTTTAGACAAAATATTGTTTTTTTCACTGCCTTCTGCTATGGTGTTAGATTTATCAACCGTGACCATGAGGTTGTAATCGCCTGCTTGTTCGCCTGAAAAACCAATATTGCCTGTCCAAGGTCCATTTGTGCTTTTTGTAATGGTCACTGTTTCACCCGCTTTGACCCCCTCAGTATGTGTCTCGCTCACCATCTCAATGAGCTGCCCTTTTCCTGCAAAACGGATGGCTAAAGGCACAACAACGCCTTTTGGAACAGCCACGCCGCCTTGATTTGTCACTTCTATTATAGCTGTTACTCGCTCACGAGGTGTTGGATTGGCGGGTTCAATTTTGATATTGGATACAACTAAATCGGGCTTATTTGAAGACATCGCCTCTTCTGGTTTTTTACCAGCATTTGTCTGCATGGCTGCGTGGTCGTGGTGCATTTCACTTGAACTGCTCTTGGTTTTAGCCTTGACCGCCGCTTTTTCAATTTGTTGGTTGAAAACTTTATTCAGCATTTTGTCTTCATTTTTAGCTAAAACACAGGCAAAAGCATCGGGCAACCAACGGTCGTTAAGGTCTTTAGATGTTTCTAATTTTTGTAAAACAACGCTTTGTGCTTCTTCTGTCAAAGGCATTTGGCTTAATGCCAAAAGGCTGTTCATCACCACAAGCGGTTCTTTATCTTCTAAAAGATTATTTTTTATGATGAAATCCACACTTTCTTGATTGCGTGGTAAAAGCTGTATAGCCGTTTTTCTAACCCCATGGCAAGGGTGCTTTGTTGCCTCAAAAACCGCTTTCTCCGTAGGAGTCCCTTTGGATAAGCCCTCCCCTTCTACGGCATTTAAGCCTTTCAACGTCCAAAGGGCATGAATAGCAGGGGCATTAATGCCTATTTCATCAAGAGATTTGTCGGCTATCAAAGCCAATAAATCGGGTACAATGTCTTTTTGACCTCTTTCGACCAACAGCCTTTGGGCATGACTACGCCAAAACATATTCGTATTTTTTAATGCCGCAATCAAGTCTTTCGGCTTGTCTTTTGATAAAAAAAGCGGCTGATACTGCTCCATAGGAGTCCCTTCGGGAAGGGGTGCTTCTTTCCAACTCATACGGTAAATGCGCCCATGTGTATAATCCCGTAAGTCTGTTTCATACGCATTTCCTGTTCCCATTTTGAAACTTTCGGGTCTTGGATTGTGCTGAATGATGAAACTGTACCAATCGGCTACCCACACTGCCCCA
>JAYUQN010000190.1:0-2114 GCA_043756725.1 Saprospiraceae bacterium | reverse complement strand
GATAAAATGAAATCCGCAACCACAGGCGGCTCAACAGCTTGGGATACCGAAAAATACCTCAATATTTGGGTCGTCAATCTGCCCGACAGCATCAGTGCCTACGCCCAAATGCCCGGCGGACCCGCTGCCACCGATGGCATTGTGATAGATGCCCGCTATTTCGGTAAAAAGAATAACAACGATAAAACCTTTCCCTATACAGAAGGCAAAACTTTGACACACCTTATTGGCAGCTACCTCAATGTCTATGAATTGTGGTCGGAAACGGTCTTGTGTGGGGATGATGGTGTGGAAGATACGCCTATACACAATGCACCTAATTTGGGCTGCGTGGGTTACAAATACATCAGCACCTGCGATGGCAATCCCGTTTGCATGACCATGAATTTTATGGATGCCACTAACGATGAATGTCAATATATGTTCACCAGTGGGCAAAAACGCAGAATGCACGCCACACTTGCTAAAAATGGTATCCGAAACAAATTAGTGGTAGCAGCAGCAACACTTTGTAAAAACGGCAATTTTGCAGAAACAGCAGAACAGGTTGATAATCAAAGCCTTATAACGCCCATGCCTAAAGGTTTGGTTTATCGCATCTACCCAAATCCTGCCAAAAGTAATATCAACCTTGACATTGCTTTAGAACAAGATGGCACGGCAGAGTTCACCGTTTTCAACGCACAAGGTGGTATAAAAACGATGCAAAAGCATACTGTTAATGAAGGCAATCAACAGTTTTCGGTTAATTGTGGGACGTGGTCGGCAGGGATTTATTTCATTCGCTTGAAGGTTAATGATACGGTCATTACTGAGCGGGTGGTGATTAGCCAATAAAGGGCAAGCGGTTTAGTAAACAGAATTTTATTTTTTTTTGAAAAAAAATAAAATTCTGTTTACTAAACCACTGCCAAACACAAGGAACAATATTTCAATCATTGTCAATCGTCTGTTGTCAATGGCGTGCTGCCTTTTGTCCGCTGTCCATTGTCAATTGTCCATTTACTTAAACTTTTTTAATCCATGAAATCCAATCAGTATTTTAAAATATATAAAACAACGAGACATATTGCCGTTTTTATTTTATCGGTTATAGGTTTCACATCTATGGCACAGCCTGTTAATAATCTTGTAAAAGACGTCGTCATGCCTCCTCCAAACGTGGCATCATTGGGCAAATACGGCGAAATACCCGTTAGCTACTTTACAGGTGTACCCAATATAAGTATACCGATTACCAGCGTACAAGATGGACCCCTCAGTACATCTGTCTCTTTGAGCTATCATGCGGCGGGTATCAAAATTGCTGAAACGGCTTCTTGGGTAGGACTTAATTGGAGTTTAAATGCAGGTGGTATGATTTCAAGAACCATTCAAGGCATAGCGGATGACGGTATTTATGGTTACTACAATATAGGTGATTATTATGCGGCGGCTGCTACAAATAATTCGAATCCAATATTAGCTTTATCAGCCTCACAAGGTCTGATATCTGGGCAGTATGATGGAGAACCCGATATTTTTAATTTCAATGTCGGAGGCATTTCGGGAAAATTTTACATAGATAAAAATCATAATTATCAATTCATACCCCAACAAGATTTTAAATTAGAAATAGATGGTGGGCTCCCTTTTCAGGGATTTACTATAACAAATTCAGATG
The DNA here is from genome assembly GCA_043756725.1 of Saprospiraceae bacterium. Classification (GTDB taxonomy): domain Bacteria; phylum Bacteroidota; class Bacteroidia; order Chitinophagales; family Saprospiraceae; genus JAAFJT01. The sequence continues at coordinate 451 of JAYUQN010000190.1, read as the reverse complement.
GTACACGGTATATTTTTGGCAAAGTAATCGTCAATGGCGTGACAAGAGAAGCCCGTGATTTATCACGTTCTGATGGGGAGGCTGCGGCTAATGCCACAACTTGGTATTTGTTGAGAATTGAAACCTACGACAAAAAATCAGCCTTAGATTTTTATTATGACCATGAATTTTACAGCTATAAAAGCCCCGCAACTTGTAAAATTCTTTCTCCAACAGGAGGGTGTATTACGCCTGGGCAAGGTACACCACCACCAACAACACAATGTTCAGACAATGGAGAAGACCTTTATCATAGATATATTAGAACCAATATTGAAGGCAAACGCTTAACCAAGATTGTTAGCCCAACCAATACAGTGGAGTTTATCGCCAATACAGATAGACAAGATTTAGAAGCAAATTTTAATACAGGTTCAAGTTTAAAAAGAGCATTGGATACCATTAAAACCTA
>JAYUQN010000189.1:0-5436 GCA_043756725.1 Saprospiraceae bacterium | reverse complement strand
CACGTCGGTTTTTGGATTGCCAATATCCTTTTTATAGGCATTATTGCCTTCGGCTTTCTATCTTTTGACAGAGCAAAAGGCTTGAAAACCTATCAACTCTTGGCTTTCAATGCTTTTATTTTACTAATGATACCCAAACTCGTTTTTGCCCTTGTGTTGCTTGGTCAAGATGTGGCAAGATTGTTAGGAACAGGTGCAAATTATGCGCTAAATCAGCCAAATACTGAGGGGGGGTATACGCCTGCTCGGCGCGTTTTTATCAGTCAAATGGCTTTGGGTTTAGCGGCAATTCCGTTTGCAGGTATCATTTATGGTATGTTGAAAGGCAAATATAATTATACTGTGCATCGGCACACCTTATTTTTCAAAGACTTACCCGATGCTTTTGACGGGCTAACCATTACCCAATTGTCCGATATTCACGCAGGCAGTTTTGACGATCCCGAAGCCGTCAAACGAGGTGTGGCACTGGCAAATGCCCAAAAATCTGACTTACTCTTTTTCACAGGCGATTTGGTGAACAATGAAGCTACTGAAATCGAACCATATTTGGATATTTTCAAAGCCTTAAACGCACCCCTCGGCAAGTTTTCCATATTGGGCAATCACGATTATGGCGATTATAAATGGTGGGCGTCTCCTGCTGAAAAATCCGCCAATCTCATGCAATTGAAAACGCACCACAAAACGCTGGGTTTTCAATTGCTACTTGATGAAAATCTTGAAATAGAGCGCAATGGTCAAAAATTGACATTAGTAGGCGTGGAAAATTGGGGACATGGCTTTGCACAATACGGCAACCTCGCAAAAGCCATGACAGGCGTTTCACAAGACAGTTTCAAAATCCTCCTATCCCACGACCCTACGCATTGGGAAAAACAAGTGAAACAATCAAAAGACCATATACATTTGACGCTTTCGGGTCATACGCATGGCGCACAAATGGGCGTTGAAATCGGCAGTTTCAAATGGAGTCCGATAAAATACCGTTATCCAAAATGGGCGGGTTTGTATGAAGAAAATGGGCGTTATCTGCACATCAATCGGGGTTTTGGCTTTTTAGGCTTTTCGGGACGGGTGGGTATCGCGCCTGAGATTTCGGTTTTGACTTTGAAAAAAGGGTGAGAAGTTTCATATTTTTTATCAAAAAAGAATATTGTAGCTTTGCAGAATATTTTTTCAATAAAAAGAAAAAAATGACAAAAGATTTTAATGTAACAGGGACTTGCTTTCCACAACTACACTACATGGCAGACATTTCTGCTAAGTTTGATACCGCCCTCAATTTAGTGGAAAAAGGAAAGTATTTCGCTATCAACCGCCCCCGTCAGTATGGTAAAACAACTATGCTAGAAACTCTAAACCGTGTGTTGGTAAAATCAGACGAATGGCTGGTTTTTAATATAAGTTTTGAAGGAATTGATAGCCAAACAGGTGCCGAAATGAAGCCTTTTTGTCAAGCTTTTGTGGAGTTATTATCGCTTTGTATGCTTAATATAGGTAATTCTGAATTGGAAATATTTCTGAAAGAAAAATCACATCAAGTTGAAACTTTAGGAGATGTATCACGCCTTATCACCGATTTAGCCAATAAAACCAAACGAAAACTGGTTTTACTGATTGACGAGGTAGATAAAAGTAGTAACAATCAACTATTCCTTGACTTTTTGGCAATGCTTCGCAACAAATATTTACGTCGTTTTAACCTTGCTGATGCCACTTTTCATTCAGTCATTTTAGCGGGTTTACACGATGTAAAGTCTCTAAAATCTAAAATTCGACCCGATGCTGAGGCAAATTACAATTCACCGTGGAACATAGCCGCCGATTTTAATGTCGTGATGGAATTGCAGCCCAATGAAATAGTTCCTATGCTAAAAGATTATGCCGAAGAACAAAACGTGAGCATGGATTTTCAAGCCATTGCGGATGCTTTATTTTACTATACTTCGGGCTATCCGTTTTTGGTAAGTGCTATGTGTAAAATCGTTGATGAAGATATTATGTCTAAAAAGTCAGAACGAATTTGGACAGTATTTGACATTGAAACGGCAGCCGATATGTTGATAAAAGCCGAAAGAAGTTCAACAAATTTTGATACTTTGATTAAAAATTTGGAAAATAATGCTGATTTATATCAAGTTGTTTATCGCTTAGTCATTGAAAATGAACCCTTTAATTACAATATCCATGACCCGATTATTCACTTTGGTTTGCAACACGGTATTTTTAGAAATGGTACAGGTTTGAATATCCACAACCGTATTTATCGTGAAATTATTGCTAATTACATGACTTCTAAGACAATTACGAGTGGGCAATCCTTGTATATAGGCACTTCCGAACCCTACCTTTTAGCCAATAATGCGCTCGATATGCGGAAGGTGTTGCTCAAATTTCAAGAACTCATGAAGATAGAATACAGTAAAAAAGATTCTGTTTTCATAGAGCGTAATGGGCGTTTAATCTTTTTAGCTTTCCTCAAACCCATTATCAATGGCAAAGGCTATGCGTTTAAAGAACCTGAAATTTCGGAAGAACGCCGCATGGATATTGCTGTTAGTTTTTTTCAACATAAATACATCATCGAACTCAAAATGTGGCGGGGCAATGTCGCCCATAAAAAAGGCTTGGTGCAACTCGGTGATTACTTAGACCGCCAAAACCAATCCGAAGGTTTTTTGGTTATTTTCGAACAAAACGTCGAAAAAACGTGGAAAAAAGGATGGATTCGGGCAAATGGGAAAAAGGTGTTTGCGGTGTGGGTGTAATACGTTTTTGCAAACTGAAATATTTATCAACTAAAAATCACAAAATGAAAAACCGCACCATCACCCTCCAAGAAATCGAACTCCCCGAATTCGGCAAATGCGCCGAACTACCTGAAATACCCTCTACCCTATTTGAGCAACGTTTCACCAATACAATTGCCCAAATGAAAACGATGGGCTACGAGTTTTTACTCGTCTTTGCCGATAGAGAGCACAACGCCAATCTGCAATACCTAACAAATCTTGACCCCCGTTTTGAAGAAGCCTTGTTGATGATGGATACGCACGGCAACCGCAAATTGCTCTTAGGCAACGAGTGCATGGGTTACACAGGCATTGTACCCATTCCAATGGATTTTGAACTATATCAACCTTTCAGTTTGATGGGACAAGACAGGTCTAAATCAAGAGATTTGAAGACTATTTTCACCGAATTTGGCATTCAAAAAGGTAATAAAATAGGTTGTGCTTACTACAAAACGGTGGATGAAAAGAATAAAAAATTGCTTGAAATCCCCTCATATTTAGCCGATACGGTGAAACGCTTGATGGGTAAAACAGGCATTTTAACTAATGCCAATGGAATTTTTATGGATAATAAAACAGGCTTGCGTCACCACAATTGTTTGGAGGAATTAGTGCGCATGGAATGGGCATCCTGTCGCTCATCGGAGAGTATAAAAAACGTAATGAAAAACGTAAAAATCGGTATACGTGAATATGAATTAGCCGCTTTTTACCAAACGGATGGACTGACGCTCAATTGTCACCCTATGGTTTCAACGGGTGAAAAAGCGAAAATTGGGTTGAGTAGCCCTTCCGCGAAACAAGTGCAATTAGGCGATGCTTTCACATCTGCTTTAGGTATTCAAGGATCTTTGACTTGTCGAGCAGGTTTTATTGCTGAAAACAAGGAACAACTGCCCGAACACACGAGAGAAGTTTTTGAAGCCTTTTGGCGCAATTACTTTGAAACCGTTGTTACATGGTATGAAAACATCGGCATCGAGGTAAAAGCCGCTACCGTCTGCAACGCAGTAGATGCCATACGAGATAAAACCTTATTTGATTTTGCCGTCAACACAGGGCATACCATCCACCTCGAAGAATGGACGAATTCGCCTTTCACAAAGGATTCTAAAGTAGAATTGTATTCCAATATGGCTTTGCAAATGGATATCATACCCCTCAGTAAAAAGGCATTTGTATGCGCTAATATGGAAGATGGCGTTGTCCTTGCCGATGCCGAATTACGGGCAGCATGGGCAGAACGCTTTCCCGCCTCGTGGCAGCGAATCGTAGCACGCAGAAATTTTATGATTAAGGCACTGGGTATAAAAATCAAAGAGGAGGTTTTACCAATGAGTAATATACCCGCTTATTATGCGCCCTATTTTTTGAATAATAAGATGGTGGCGGTTAAAAATGGTTGATTTTCTTACTAAAATCCATAAAATGAAACCCACAAACCTATTAATAACACTCTTATTTTTATCCTGCAACAACCCCTCCCCTACTCAAAAAACCGAAGAAACAATACCTAAAACAGTCGTTTCAGAGCCAGAAATAACCAAAAGCGAACGTTTCAAAATTATTCACGTCTTTGTGGCATTGTGCGACAATGAGCATCAAGGCATTCAGAAAGTGCCGCCTAAAATTGGAAATGGTCAAGATGCTGAAAATAACTTATATTGGGGTTGCGATTTGGGAACAAAGACTTTCATTAAAAAGCATAAAGATTGGAAACTGGTGCAAACACTGACCAATCCAAGAGAAAAAGTATTAGAAAGGTGTATTTTTAAGCATAAAACCAAAGACATTTTAATGGTTGCCGATGCCTACGATGGTGAGTTTATCAAATTGTGTACAACGGATTTTTTCAAAAGCTGTTCAGGCAATTTCAATAATGGTTTCAGCTTTGAAAACGATACACTGGCTTGTGGTGGGCAATCCGATTTATTCGGTTATATTGGACACAATGGTTTGATGGAATTTCAAATTGAGGAAAAATTTTCTCCTAAAAAATCGCATAAAAGAGATGCTATTATTTTAGGCTGTTTCAGCAAATTTGATTTTTCACCCCATTTAAAACAAACGGGCGCAGAGCCTTTAGTCTGGACAACGGGCTTGATGGCTCCCGAAGCCTATACCCTCGTGGCAGCAATAGACGGATGGATTTTAGGTAAAAATAATGACACAATAAGCGAAATGTCAGCCCAAGCCTATCATCAATATCAAAAATGTGGTATTATTGGGGCAAGAAAATTGTTGGTTACGGGTTGGTAACACCCCCTCCCGACCCATCGGGATCTACGATAAGTATTTTCACTAAAAATTAATAAAAAACTAACCTTTTAATGGATAAAAACCCACAATTCAATGATATTCTACTTTACAGCACCGCAAACGGCACTGTAAAAGTCGAAGTTTTGTATGAAGAAGAAACGTTTTGGTTAAGCCAAAAGCGTATGTCGGAATTGTATGGAACGACAAGAGAAAATGTAACACTTCATTTAAAAAATATCTTTTCAGAAGGAGAATTGGATGAAAATTCAGTATGTAAGAAATTCTTACATACTGCCGCAGACGGTAAAAATTACAATACACAGTTTTACAATCTCGATGTTGTTATTGCCGTAGGGTATCGTGTAAACAGCGTTCAAGC
>JAYUQN010000188.1:0-2114 GCA_043756725.1 Saprospiraceae bacterium | reverse complement strand
GTCGGGACTGGAGTCCCTAACGAGCACACCCTTTCTTTAATCTAAGACTGTGAACGAGCTGGTATTTTGCAGGGTTTGAGTGGCTGTGCGGCTTGTGGTACAAATCCTTGGAGCCCCAATGGGTTCATTATGCTTTTCTCAGGTGTGACTTGTTTGGTGCTGTTTTTCAAGCGTCCGAAGACAGTGGCGCGTAAATAATGTAAATCATGTTCACCTTCGACATTGTATTAGACTGCTCTAAAACGGGCTATGAACCCGAAATAATGGAGCATTTGGAAAACTTAATCTGTTGCCTGTATGATGCACGGCAAATTCTCAACGAAGAAGATTGCTCGTTTGTTTATGCCTCAAATACGATTAAGGTATCAGTGACTTGCCCCGAATTGGCGGCTTTAAATCCCAAAAACTGTACAGTTTATGGCAGAAACTGGATTGAGCGTATAGAACAGCTCTTGCAAACGCCTGTACAATTCACCCCAACGGGCAACAATCCCAGTTTTACGCCCTATCTTGGTGAGGTAAAACCGTCTTTTTACGTTTTGTATTTTTCGGGTTATTCTCCTTTGGTCAATGGGTACTCCCATGAACAAATCCCGTTATATAAAATTCCATTTACCTACCACGATGATGCCTGTTACAACGACATCACGTTTTGGAACAACAATTACAATCGCATTTACGGGCTTTGGTTCAATGGTGCAGTTGGAGAACAATTTGCTCAGCAGCAAATGCAAGATCCAAACTCCGCACTTTCCAAACAAGGCAGGACTGTATGCCAAAGAATCGAAGAAGTGACGGGTGTGCCTACCTATTATTTTTTATTCAATTATCGCAAACGAAGCTATCAGCAAGAACTTAACTGGAAATGCCCTTTGACAGGCAAAGATTGGTTGATAGAAGAAGCTAAGCGGTCAGATTTTATCGCTTTTCGTTGTGCAGACAGTCGGTTGGTTTCTGGATTTACCAAAAGAACATAGTTACGTAAAACCCCAATGTCTTTGTGTGCATGAGAGGTGAGTAATTGTCTTAAGATGTCGTACGACAATTCTCTGGAGAAAAGAACCAACACCTAAAAATACTTGCAACTTGGCTAAAAAAATGTACTTTTGCTTACAAAATAAAAGAAAATGCGGAGTTTTAATACATCTGGTCCAAATATTATAGAAAAGCATTATACCTTGCCCCGCCTTGCTTTGATTGAAAAGGGTAAAGATTTGGTGCATAATGACCGTTATTTTACTATTTGGGCACCTCGCCAGACAGGAAAAAGTACCTATTTCCGCTTGTTGGCAGAAGCCTTAAAGCAAGAAGGCTATCTTGTGTGCCATATTAATTTTGAAAATTATTTAAAAAAATCGCTCTCTACTTTTATGGAACGCTTGGTGCTTGCCTTAGAACAGGATTGGCATTTAGATTTAAAGAATTTAGATTTAGCACAAGTATTTCACAAAATAGAGCAAATTAAAGATAAAAAACTCGTTTTAATCATAGACGAAGTGGAAGGTATCAATCCTGAATATTTTGGAGAATTTCTCCATACGCTTCGCAATGCTTATCATTCTCGTGAGACACATGGCTTAAAATCTGTTATTTTTGTAGGTGTTAGTAATATCACAGGTGTAGTTCAAGACAATGCCAGCCCATTTAATATTTCAGACAGTTTGCAAGTGGATTATTTCACCCAACAAGAAGTTTTTGACTTATTAGGACAACATGAAAAGGAAACAGGGCAAAAATTTGCACCCGAAGTCAAAGAAAAAATTTATGCGATTACAGCAGGTCAACCTGGGCTTGTCAATGGATTTGGTGCTAAATTAATAGAGCAATACGGCGATAAACCGCTATTGGATTATTTGGATTATCTAACCGTAGAAGATTGGTATTTGTACAAAGCCTTAGATAAAAATGTCGCAAATGTGATAAATAAAGCTAAAAAACATCAAAAATTTTTAGAAGAACTCTTGTTTTTAGATAGAAAAGTCCGTTTTGATATAGACAGAGAGCCTGTTCGTTTTTTTTATACCAATGGGCTTATCAAAGATAATACTGAAGGCAATATCACCTTTTGGGTGCCTCTCTACAAAAAACGGTTACAGAAATATTTTTACCCCGCC
>JAYUQN010000187.1:0-15847 GCA_043756725.1 Saprospiraceae bacterium | reverse complement strand
AAGAGAAAATTCTATACGTCCATCGTAAAACGGCTGTTGAACATATCTATTGGTTGAATAATCGGAGTGCGAATACCAATGAGGCTGAAATCAGTTTCAGAGTATCGGGTGCAGTGCCTGAATTATGGCATCCACAAACAGGCAAAACTGAAAGTGTGTCATATCAAATCAAAAACGGACGGACTATTATTCCTTTAAAATTTGAATCATGGGAAGCATATTTTATTATTTTCAAAAATAAAGCAACGGATTTGAGTTACAAAAAACCTGTTTTAGAAGAAAAACAAGTTTTAACAATTACAAGCCCTTGGAAAGTAACATTCCAAGAGGGTAGAGGCGCACCACAAAGTGCTACGTTTGATAAATTGACTTCTTGGAGTGAAAATACTGAGGGGGGCATTAAATATTTCTCCGGTACAGCGACTTATCAAAATACCTTTAACATGCCCGTTTTGGCAAAAGGTACAGGATGTGAAATTGATTTAGGCGAAGTTAAAAATATTGCAGAAGTCATTTTAAATGGCAAATCTATGGGCATTGTGTGGAAAAAACCTTTCAGCGTTAACATTACGGAGGGGTTGAAAAAAGGGGATAATATGGTTGAAATAAAAGTGACCAATCTTTGGGTAAACCGCTTAATTGGAGACGCCCAACCCGATGTAAAAAATAAAATTACATTCACAACCATGCCTTTTTATCAAGCCAATGCGCCTTTGTTGCCTTCGGGTTTGATGGGACCTGTCGTCATTTTAAGAAAATAGTAAGAGTAAAAGCTGTACAAATATGACAGATAGTAATAAAGTAGCCATTGTAACAGGTGCTGGGCAAGGCATTGGTTTTGAGATTTGCAAATATTTGGCAAAGGAAGGTACTATTGTTTTACTAAACGATATTGACCCTGTTTTGACCCTTCAAGCCGTAGAAACAATTGGTAAAGAAACGGGTGGAACGTGTATTCCTTTGGCGGGGGATAGTAGCGATATGGGTTTTATTCAAAAAATGGTTGATACAGCCGTTATGCAATTTGGGCACTTGGATATTGTTATTGCCAATGCAGGTATTACTTTATATGGTGATTTTTTTACTTATACACCCGATGATTTTTTTAAGGTCATGCACGTTAATCTCGGGGGCACATTCTTTTTAGCACAAGCTGCCGCAAATGTGATGAAAACGCAGCCTTCGGGCGGTACGCTCTTATTTATGTCATCGGTAACAGGTCATCAAGCCCATAAAAACTTGGCGGCTTATGGCATGAGTAAAGCGGCTTTGGAAATGCTTGCTAAAAACTTGGTGCTTGAATTATCACCCTATAAAATCAATGTGAATACAATAGTGCCCGGGGCAACATTGACAGCAAGAACCTTAGATGACCCTAATTATACAAAATCTTGGTCAAAAATAACCCCAATGGGTCGCCCGGCTTATGTATCTGATATAGCCAATACAGCTTTATTTTTAGTATCCGACAAAGCCAAGCATATTACGGGGCAAAGTTTAATTGTGGATGGGGGTTGGACTTGTATTAGTCCAAACCCATAATCGTATTTAGGCAAGCCCGTGTAAAAAGCACCATTTCCCGAGCAATTTCTACCAAAAACCTAAAACTTCTGCTTAGTCTCCGATAGCGCCTACAACTTTGGAGGCAAAAGAAGAGACAATGTTCAACCGATTTCAAGTAGAGGCTTATGCTTTTCAAAAAAGCATATATTCTATCTTAATTTTTACGATTACCCTCCTAATAGGTTGGTTGATTGGCAAGGGTGGTTTTATGATGGGTGTCACGTTGTTGGCTTTACCCATTGGCTTGCTTGTCATTGCCTACTTTTTCACCAATACCTACACAAATATGGTAGCCGCTTTGATGGTCGGCTTTTTTTCGGCAGGCATCGGACGCTACGTGAGCGCGCCGTGGGGACTTTTAATAGATATTTTCTTAGTGGTGGCTTGGTTATCCTTGCTTTTTAGGGTGAAAAAAGTGGAATGGTCAGTTTTGAAAAATGACATCTTAAAGATGGCTTTGATATGGTATGGCTTTGTGCTTTTAGAAATTTTCAACCCTGAATCCAATGGTTTAGAATGTTGGTTTTATGCCATGCGCGCTAATGGATTTTATCAATTATTGGGTTTCGGTTTGGTTTTTATCATTTGTCAAGACAAAAAATACCTTAATAAGTTTTTAATATTGTCTTCTATCCTTTCCGTGACGGGTACGTTGTGGGGCTTACGTCAATTTCTGTTTGGTGTAGACGAGGCAGAATTTCGTTGGCTCTATGTGGATGGCTATTCTACGACCCACATACTGGCGGGTGTTTTACGCGTATTTTCATTTTACAGCGATGCGGGGCAATTTGGCTCATCTCAAGCCATGTTTGCCCTGATGTGTGGCATCGTTGCGATGGCTCCTATTTCTAAAAGAATGAAACTCTTTTTTATGGCTGCTGCCCTTTTAAATTTCATTGGCTTTGCCGTATCAGGTACGCGGGGCGCGGTGGGTGTGCTGGCGGCGGGTGTATTGGTTTATCTGTTTTTAAGTAAAAATTTTAAAATATTGGTTTTGGGTTTTATAGCGGCAGGGAGTGTTTTTTATTTTTTAAACAACACGATGGCACTTCAGCATGTGGAACAAGTCAGGCGTATGCGCACTGCCTTCAACCCCGATGATGCATCTTTTCAAGTGCGTTTAAAAAATCAAATAACTTTTGGACGGCATTTGCAGACACGCCCTTTCGGTGGGGGCATTGGGGCAGCGGGTTATTGGGGTTTTCGCTATGCGCCTAATAGCCTTTTGGGCAACACCGCTACCGACAGTTATTACGTGAAAATTTGGGCAGAAACTGGCATTATCGGTATTTGCCTACACCTACTTATTTTTGGCTATTTTGTGGGCAAAGGCGGGTTTGTTGTTTGGCATCTTCGAGACCCTGAATTGCGTATCAAAATTGCGGCTATTTATTGCAGTATGTGTGGCGTTATGTTGTCAAGCTATGGTAATCAGGTGTATAGCCAAATGCCAACGGGCATGGTTATGGCTTTGGCTATTCCACTTATATTTTTAGCTCCGCAATATGACCACCAAATTGAAGAAGAAAAGGCTCAAAAATGTTTAAAATACTGTCCAAAGGACTCCTATGGAGAGGGGGGTAAAATCCTGTAATTTTCAACGACAAAATTTTAAAAAAATGACTTGCTACGTTCACCGTGATAAAAACTTAAAGGTGTATCATTTCACCGATGAAAACGCTATTTTTGACTGTTGTCAAGAGGCAGACCTTGTGGGTTTGGAGTATCTTTTCCGCATCGCTTTTCATTTGGAGAACCTCATGCCAGAGCAAAGTTTCAAGTATATCATCACAGGCAACCTTAAAGAATTGCCCGAATATGGCAAGCATATCATCGTTTTGACCATGTGGGATGAATGGTGTCGCCCACCTTTTTATGCCCACAAAGTCGCTTATGTGCTTTCCACGTATGGATTTCATTTTTCAAATTATTTTTCAAAGCCGTATATTTCACAATACAATCTGATAAAACTGTTTAAAACCGTTTGGATTCAATACAACAGACTGCCTTATTTGCTCAATTACAAACTGAAAACAGTTTTTTCAAAAGCGGAAAAAAACCTTTTAGAAATCCCATTGGGCTATTACAAACATGAAAAAGTGCCGTTTCAAAATATTCTTGAACGCCCGATAGATGTGCATTTTGCAGGTTCGATATATGCCACAGGTGAAAAATATAAGAACCCCATCGCTAAGTTTTTCAAATCCTTAATAACTTCTCCGCGCAACTATGCCCGTCAGAAATTGGTAACAGCTTTGACGGAAATACAAGTAAAATATCCGCAATGGGCTATCGTCAATCGCTGTTTTAATGGCTTTGCAAAAGGCTTAAATCGGTATGAATATTCTCTTGAAATGATGCATACCAAAATTTGCCTCGCACCTCGCGGAAGCTCTTTGGAAACCTATCGGCTTTTTGAAGCGATGCGTTCGGGCTGTGTGGTTATAGCGGATAGGCAGCCGCAAAAATGGTATTATGATACCGTTCCCGCCATTTTTATAGAAGATTGGAGCGAATTAGAGAACATCGTCACCGATTTGCTCAACGACCCAAAAGCGTTGAAAACCCTATCAAACCAATCGCTTTTATGGTGGCAGCATGAAGCGTCGCCTTCTACGGTGGCTTCTTATGTGTATGATGGCTTAAATCTTGAAAGTAGATTAGAATGTGAAACGGCTCAACTATATTAAAAAATACGAATAGCGCTAATTCTATTATATTTCAATCCAACTCCTTACCTTCGGCTTTTCAAGTAAAAAATACTATTTTATCGAAAACATAAAAAATACCAACATGCCAAAAAAAGAAAAAATACTCATTATTACAGGGGACGCAGGCGAAAGTTATGAATGTTTATACGCCAAGCACCGTTTTGAGGAAGCAGGTTATCAATCTGTTATTGCTGCTCCAAGCAAAAAAAGGCTCAACTTGGTTATCCACGATTTTGAGCCGGGTTGGGACACCTATATTGAAAAACCCGGTTATATAGTTCCCTCCGATATTTCATTTTCAGAAGTCAAAACGAAGGATTATAAAGCCGTCTTGTTGTTGGGCGGAAGAGCACCCGAGTTTTTACGCCACGACCAAAAAGTGATTCAAATCGTCAAGGAGTTTGACAAAAGCGACAAGTATATTTTTTCCATTTGTCATGGCATTCAAATTTTGGTCGCTGCTGGTTTGGTGAAAGATAAAACCGTTACTTGCTATGAAAATGTACGGTTTGAAGTAGAAGTTTGTGGTGGCACTTTTGTCGGAAAAAGCGAAGCTGTGAAAGATGGCAAATATGTCACTGGACAAACTTGGCAATCGCACCCTGATTTTTATAGAATGGTTTTTGAATGTTTGAACGGTTAAGGGCAGGTAGGCTATTATTACCCCCCTCTCCGTAGGAGTCCCTTCGGACAGTAAAAACATAGAAAAACAACCAAAAACAGCCAACAGCCTACCAAAATCCGAAAACATCCTTCGCAACAATTTCATAAAGTGCATTTTTGATGATAATTTGAATTGGAGAAATTTAGCAACTCATTAACCATTTAAATCTTATCAAAAATGCTCTTTCTTTACTTACTCAATGGCTTGTTTTTAGCCTATTGCGCTTGGGGTGCTGCTTACCAGTTTTTCTTTTCAGCGGCTGGCGTTTTTCATAAAAATTCGCAACCCAAAACGGCAAAAAGACAGCGCAAAATAGCGGTTTTTATCCCTGCCTATCGTGAAGATGCCGTTATTTTGGAATCTGCTAAAAATGCTTTGCAACAAAATTATCCTTCGCATTTATACCATATTGTTGTCATTGCTGATAAATTGCAAAAAGAAACAATTGCACAACTTCGCCAATTGCCTATCCGTGTTATCGAGGTGGCTTTTGAAAAAAGTACAAAATCGAAGGCGATTAATAGAGCATTGTCAACATTGACTGAATACAGTTATGATATCGCTGTTGTGTTGGATGCCGATAATGTGATGAAATCGGATTTTTTAGAACGCATCAATCAACATTTTGAGTCGGGCGTAAGAGCTTTGCAAGGACGGAGAGTGGCTAAAAATGAGCAAACTGGCTTCGCTTTATTGGATGCTGCGAGTGAAGATGTGAACAACCATATTCTGTGCAAAGGGCATCGCACAGTGGGCTTATCGGCGCGTTTGGCAGGCTCGGGTATGGCGTTTGAGTACCGTCTTTTTGAAAACGTTATGGCTTCTGTAGATGCCATTGGTGGCTTTGATAAAGAAATGGAATTGCGTATGACCCGTCAAAGTATTGATATAGCTTATGATGAAAATGCCATTGTTTATGATGAAAAGGTGAGTCAATCTCAACAGTTTTCACGCCAACGCAGTCGCTGGTTAGCAGCTCAATACAAGTACGCACGGCGGTTTTTACCATCTGGCATTTCACAGTTTTTAATGAAAGGCAATATAGATTTTTTAAATAAAACGCTGCAAATGACTTTGCCGCCCCGCTTAGTTTTGCCTTTTGCTTTACTATTTGGCACAATCCTAAATGCTGTTTTTTCAAGCGATTTAACAAGTTTATGGTTCGTGGCGTTGGTTTTAAGTGCCAGTTCTTTCCTTTTAGCAATGCCGAAATACTGTTTTCAAGTAAAAAATATAAAAATGTGGCTCAATATACCCCTGGCTTTTGGCGCAACATTGATTGCCCTCACCCGCATACGGGAAGCAAGCCGTCAGTTTATTCATACGCCACATGTTGTACAAACTATTAATTAGTTTTTAGTTGTTAGTTTTCAGTTGTTAGTGTACTGGTTTTAAAATAGTCGTAGTAGTTAATCCCTCGAAAAGCCCGAAGAACCCCCGACCCCTAAAGGGGAGTACATCCGAAGTAAGTCAGAATTAGCTACTTTTTCAAAAAAAGTGTACAAAACGCTAAGCTACTTCGGATGTACTCCCCTTTAGGGGTCGGGGGTTCTTCGGGCTTTTCGAGGGATTAACTACTACGACTATTTCAAAACTGTTACATTAGTTTCAACAACTAACAACTAAAAACTAACAACTAAAAACTTATAACTAATCATGGGAGAAGGTATGCCCTGGCACATTATCCTCGTTTTCTTTTTCATTGGCATTTTAATGGGCATCAATACGGGGAAAAAACAAAAAAAACGAAATGAAAATCCTAATCGTCTGTAAATCATTGCCCCTTCGTTCGCAAGGGGGTATCCAAACACACGTCTGGAAACTCTCGGAGCATTTGGTAAGGCTGGGTCATGCCGTGAGTATTTTGACCGCAGGCAGTTGGAAACAGGGCTTAAAAACCTACGATTTAGAAGGACGTACTATTATTGAAATTCCTTATCTACCGCTCTTTCGACAGCCCCTAATGCCACTGTTTTTAGAAGAACTGTCTTTCAATATCAGTGCAAGGAATTGGTTAAAACAGCATCAAACTGCTTTCGATATTATCCATTTACAAGGGCGAAGCGGCTTTTTACACCCCAATTATAGCAACAAAAGACCCATTATTTCCACTTTTCACGGTTTGGTCTCCGTTGAAAACAATCGCTCAATGGCTTCACGAACAATGGAAAAAATGCTC
Organism: Saprospiraceae bacterium; assembly: GCA_043756725.1. Taxonomy (GTDB): domain Bacteria; phylum Bacteroidota; class Bacteroidia; order Chitinophagales; family Saprospiraceae; genus JAAFJT01. The sequence goes on along the minus strand of JAYUQN010000187.1, from coordinate 8,730 downwards.
CACGAACGCTGGGCAACTTGGTTTGAGCGCAGACAGATAGAATACAGCAACGCCCTTATCGCTGTGAGCCATGAAATGCTTGAAGAAATGCAAGATTTGATGCAGGAGAAATTGACGAAAACGAAGATAATTTCAAATGGCGTGGATGTGGAAAAGTTTGATTTCTCCAATACTGTGGGTGAAACCGATCAAAACCTCCTCGTTTTTGTGGGCAGAATAGACCGCATCAAAGGGATTTACAACCTTGTGCAAGCGATGAAAAAAGTGAAACCGTCTATTCGCTTGGTGATGATTGGCGATAGTTTTGGACGAAAAGCCTTTCAAAAACACCTAAATACTGAGGGGGTCTCTGACCGCATTTTGTTGACGGGTGCTTTGCCTAATACCACTGTTTTTGAATGGATCCATAAAAGTTATGCCCTCATTTTACCCTCTTTTCATGAAACACAAGGCATTGTTTTATTGGAAGCCAATGCTTGTGGCAAGCCTGTTTTAGCTTCCAATGTAGGCGGTGTAAAAGAAGTTGTAGCGCATGGTGAAAACGGATTTCTTTTTAATCCACACGATATTGACAGCATTGCCAATGCCATTAATAAGCTCTTTGAAATGCCCCACACAGCCCAACAAATGGGTGACACAGGAAAGGCATTGGTTGAAAAGCATTATACATGGGATAAAATTGCAGCGCAAACGCTTGCATTTTATGAAAAAACAATAATAGATTTTAAAGCATCTAAGCGAAAATATTCACGTGAGGTTTTGGTGATTCAGAAAGGAAATCTGCAAACACATTAGTTCTACTTTGGCACTCTAAAAAAGCCCGAGCAACCCCCTGCCCCTAAAGGGGAGTACATTGTGAAGTAGCTTGAAATCTTGAACTTTTTTAAGACTATTTTGATAAAAGAGTTAAAAATATCAAGCTACTTCGCAATGTACTCCCCTTTAGGGGCAGGGGGTTGCTCAGGCTTTTTACAGTGTCAAAGTAGAATTAGTTCGCAGATTTTTAAAATCTTTCATAGGCTTAAACATCTACAATACGACTTATCAGATGAAAAACGCAGGGTTTCTACGTTCAGGCAGCCACGCTATGTTAGCAGGATTGGCACAGCAGGGTTTTGCGATGGTACATTTTTTATGTATCGTCCGCTGGCTTGCACCCGATGCACTCGGCACTTGGGCAATGTTTTTAACCCTCACTTCTATTGTAGAAATCGTCCGCTTGGGCTTGATTCAAAACACGCTTGTTTATTTTGGAACGCATCAACCCGATGAAAAACCACGCATTATAGCCGCTTCATTAATGCTAAGTTTAAGTGTTTCACTCGTAGGTGCTTTACTTTTGGTCATTGTGGCTTTTATACTGAGGGGGGTCTGGCAAATGTCCAATCTGCCTTTTTTAATGTTAGGTTACCTTGTTTTAGCGATTTTAAACGCCCTCTTGCGGTTTATCGATGGTTATAAAATGATGGCGCAAGACTTCAAAACAGCCGCATTTTCAGCTTTACTTTTTGGGGGTACAAACCTTGTTTTAACCATTTTAGTAAAACAAGCAAAAGGGTATATTGACTTTTACGACTTGATTTTCATTCAAATCATAGCGGCTTTTCTAAATCTTTTAGGAGTTGGTAAGCCATTTTTACACCTTTTGAAAGGCTTTAAAAACAATATAAAAATGGAATGGCTGAAACGCCTTGTTTTATATGGTCGTTATGGCATGGGTACTAATTTATGTTCTATGCTGTTTCAAAGAACAGATGTTTTGTTGCTTGGGGCGTTTGTTTCGCCCTTTGGCTTGGCTGTTTACAATGTCGCTATCCGCATTATTTCCTATATAGATTTTCCGTTAAACAGTTTGGGTTTGGCACTTTTACCAAAGCTTTCAGCGGCGCATCATGGCGATAATATTTCAAATCCCGATAAAAGCGGCGCTGAGGGAGTTGCCCGTTTGTATGAAAAATCAGTGGGTTGGCTTTTGGCTATTACGGTGCCGATGACCCTGTTCGTTTTTTTCAGTGCCAAATACATTGTGTGGCTTGTGGCGGGTGAAACGTATATGGAAGCTGTGCCTTTGTTGCAAATTATTGCACTATTGGGTTTGGTAAAACCCTGGGGCAGGTTGTTTGGTGTTCTTTTAGATGCTATTGGCAAGCCACAATTCAATTTCAAAATGCTGCTTTTCAGTATGTTTGTCACGCTGCTTTTTAATATTTTATTGATTCCAAAGTTTGGTATTCAAGGTGCAGCATGGGCATCGGGTTTGGCAATTTTCACAACTATCTTGACGGGACAAATATTGTTATCAAAGCTATTGCCGATACAAGCAGCGAATGCTTTCAAACATATTTTACCAGTTTATAGACAGCTTGGTAAAATTTCATTTAAAAAAATGCAAACGGCTTAAATCCAAATCATCCAACGACAAGCAAAATGAAAACTCAAAACCCATTGGTTTCAATCATAACCGTCAATTACCGACAAGCTGCCGTCACTTGCGCATTATTGGACTCTATCTACTCAAATACTTATAAAAACGTTGAAATTATTGTCGTAGATAATGGTTCCCAACACGATTATACGCATGAATTTCAAAAACACACCCCCTCAGTAAAAACGCTTATCAGCACCGAAAATTTAGGTTTTGCGGGTGGAAATAACCTCGGTATCAAAGAAGCGACTGGCGATTTCCTGTTTTTTGTCAATAACGATACGGTTTTCACCGAAGGTTTGATTGAAAATTTATTAGCGCGTTTTTCAGAAAAAGAGACGATTGGCGCAGTCAGCCCTAAAATCCGTTACTACGCCACGCCCAATATTATTCAATATGCGGGTTTCACTGAAATGGGTAAGCTGACAGGTAGAAATGAAACGATTGGTAAAAATGAAACCGATAAAGGGCAACACGACACCGCCTGTGCCACGCCTTACGCACATGGCGCAGCGATGATGGTGCGCAAAGAAGCGATAGAAAAAGCGGGTGAAATGCCCGAACAATTTTTTTTATACTACGAAGAATTGGACTGGTGTTGCCGCATCCGTCAAGCAGGTTTTGAGATTTGGTATGAGCCAAGTGCGCTTATTTACCACAAAGAAAGTGCTTCCGTTGGCAAGTTAAGTCCATTGAAAGTGTATTATCAAAACCGCAATCGGCTGCTTTTTATGAAACGCAACACGCAGAGTTTGCCCTATCTCAGTTTGTTTTTAACCTATTTTTACGCCATCACCTACCCTATTAAAAGTTTTTCATGGCTTTTCAAAAAAGACATTGCTAATTTTTTAGCTTTTCAAAAAGCAGCTTTGGGATTGAAATTTTAACCCCCTACCCCTAAAGGGGAGTACATCGGAAGTAAGTCAGAATTCGGTACTTTTTCAAAGAAAGTGTACGAAACTCTTAGCTACTTCGGATGTACTCCCCTTTAGGGGCAGGGGGCTGCCTGCGCTTTCGACAATTAGAAAAGTTATTTTATAGATATATGTCAAATTTTCCCCTTTCCCTTGCTTTGGGCATTAATTTTGAAATACCCATGTCCATACAATCGCATATAATAAAACAGAATTATATGTTGGTCGAATCATCTGCCCTTAAAAGCAAGCCTTCCTTACAACCCATTCTGATAAAGCACAAATTCCAAGACGCACTTTTTTGAAAATATTGCTAAAAAGTATATGGAACTACTGCACAATTGTGATTCAAAATCAGCCTTAATCAACGAATTGGATAAAGCCAAAAGGCAGTATGAGCGTGAACATCAAGCGCGCCTACAAGCCGAAACCCTACTGGAACAAAAAACGGTTGAACTTTTCCATACCCATCAAGAATTGAGTCAACTCAACGAAGATTTGTTATCAAAAATTGGTAAACTCAGCAACTCCCTCCGCAACAGCGAAGAAAAATACCGTGGCATTATCGAAAACATGGAATTTGGCTTGTTGGAAGTAGATACACAAGGCATTATTGTGCAAGCCTATCCCCGTTTTTGCGAAATGGTAGGTTATGAAGCAGGTGAATTAATCGGAAAAGATGCGTCTCTTATTTTCTTACCTAAAACATTTTTACCCGTTTTAAAACAACAACACATAGACCGACAGCAAGGGAAAGGCGGCTCTTATGAAGTGCAAATGGTGAAAAAAGACGGTGAACGGATATGGTTTCTTTTTTCAGGCACATCCATTTTTGATTTGAATGGCAATATGACGGGGTCTATAGGTATTCATTACGATATTACATATTCCAAAAAATTGCAAATCGCCCTCGATGAAGCCCGCCGCCGTGCAGAAGCCGCGCAAGATGCCGAAAAGCAGTTTCTCGCCAATATGAGCCATGAAATTAGGACACCTCTAAATGCCATTATCGGCATGGCGCATCTGCTTTATGATACACAACCGACTGAGGAACAAAAAGAATTTCTGGGCATTTTGAAAAACTCTGCTGAAATGCTGCGGGTCTTAATTTCCGATGTCTTGGATTTGTCGAAAATACGCTCTGGCAATATAGAAGTACAAAAAGTGGAAATGGATGTGGTGGGCATTGTCCGCTCTTTGGTCAAATCTTCGCAATTAAGGCTTGAAGACAGCCCCCTCAGTATAGAAGCCCATGTTGACCCCAATCTGAATAATATGGTGATAGGCGATGACCTTTTATTGAATCAAATTTTGGCGAATTTGATTGGCAATGCTGAAAAATTTACGGCTAAAGGCTCTATCGACGTGAGTGTGAAAATAAAAAAACGACACAATAAGCGTATGTTATTGGAATTTTCAGTGACGGATACAGGTATTGGCATTCCAAAATATAAACATCAAGCAATATTTCAAACGTTTCAGCAAGTAGATGGTGATATAAAACGCAAATTTGGTGGCACGGGTTTAGGCTTGGCGATTACGAAACAATTGATAGAATTGCAAGGCGGAACCATATCCGTAAAAAGCCGATTGGGCAAAGGCTCGATTTTTACTTTCACCATTCCCTACCAAGAATCCAACAAAGTGGCTGTTTCTGAAACCCATGAAACTCTTGAAAGTATGTCTTTAGATTTGGATGCCGTTGGTAAAACCATACTCGTTGTTGAAGACAATTATATGAACCGTAAATACATTTCAACACTCTTGAAAAAATGGCGCATCCAGCACGACATAGCCCATCATGGTAAAGAAGGCTTTGCTATGGCACGGCTAAAGCCCTACGATTTGATATTGATGGACGTGCAAATGCCTGAAATGGATGGTTATGAAACAACGATTGCTATCCGCAATTCTCAAAATTTTAACCGTGAAACGCCTATTATTGCGCTTACCGCTTCTGCCCTACTCTCTCAAAAAGATCGTGCTTTTAATGTGGGCATGAACGATTATCTATCAAAACCGTTCAAACCCGCCCAATTATTTGAAAAATTACAATCATTTGGACAAAGAATCGCTACAAATAGCAATTATACTGAGGGGGGGGATCAAAGCCCCATTGAAGAAAATAATGACAGTTTTTTTTCCTACAATACCCGCTTGGATAAAAACTTACTAAAAGAGCTTTATGGCGACGATTTGGATTATGCCCGTGAAATGTTTGATACTTTTTTAACTAAAAGTCTACCCGAAGTGGTTTTGATGAAACGACAATTATCAACAGAAAATTGGACAGAATTGGGGCGTTTGGCGCATAAACTAAAGCCCTCTTTTGGCATGGTCGGGTTGTCGGATATGGAAGAAAAAATGCAAGGTATAGAAGATATGGCAAAAGGCTACCCTAATTATGTCGGTTTGTACGCCCTCATAACCGATTTTGAAAAGGCGCTACCCAAAGCTGTTGAAGCTGTTGAATATGATTTAATGAAACTAAAAAAAGCTTTTATTTAGTTATGGGTTATGAGTTATGAGTTATGAGTTTGTGCAACAACTCATAACTCATAACTCATAACCCATAACTCATAACCCATCATATTATGAGTTTAAAATGTATAGTTGTAGATGATGACCTCATGGTGTGCAAAGCCTTAGAGCGTCTTTGTGAAAAAAGCGAATCGTTGGACTTGGCGGGCGTGTTTGAAAATGGCAAAGAAGCCCTTCATTTCCTTGAGAAAGAATCCGTAGATTTGATTTTTTTGGATATTGAAATGCCTGAATTGAATGGTCTTGAAATGCTCAATCAAGTGCCCGTGCTACCAATGGTGATTTTTTCGACCGCCAAAACAGAATACGCTTATGATGCTTTCGAGTTTCAAGCCATTGATTTTATTCGCAAACCCATCACGATGCCCCGTTTTGACCAAGCGGTGAATAAAGCTTTAGAAACGGTTCAAAAAAGGCAGGCAATACAAGCCAAAGCCGATGAAATATATGTGCGAGAAGACGGACGCTATATCCGCATCCCTTGCGATGATATTCTGTTTTTTGAAAATGTGGGCGATTATGTCCGCGTCAAAACCTCTAAAGGGCAGCATATTATTCACGGCACGTTGAAATCCATTGAAGAAAAATTAAACGACAATCGGTTTTTGAAAGTGCACCGCACCTACATCATCAATTTGTCAAAAATAAAAGACATTGAGGAAAATTCTATTGTGATTGATAAAACGCTTATCCCCATTAGCCGTGCGCATAAAGGGGATTTGATGGGGAGGTTGAAGGTTCTTTAAGATATTTACCCCCCTTCTCCGAAGGGAGTCCTATGGACAGTATTTCTCTATTTTTTATACTTATTTGTTTTAAATTTATGTAACGAAATTGTTTTTTAATTAAAAAATTAAACATAATTTTGCAAGCAAATAATCATTCTACCTTTTTCAAATTTTCAAGATGGAAAACAAACACCTTATGCCCTTTGAGGGTCATGAAATTAGAAAAATATGGCACAACGAACAATGGTATTTTTCCGTTGTAGATGTCATTGAAATTTTGACTAATAACAACAACCCAAGCCGTTATTGGCAAGACTTGAAAAGGAAGTCCAATAAAATGGAAGGTCAGTTTTACGATTTTATCGTAAAACTGAAATTGAAAGGTATTGACGGCAAAAGCTACCCAAGCGATTGCGCCAACACAGAAGGCATTTTAAGAATCGTTATGTCTGTTCCCTCTCCAAAAGCGGAACCCTTGAAACTATGGTTAGCTCAAGTAGGAACGGAACACCTACAAGAAACGGAAAACCCCGAATTGGGTTTTGAACGCATGGCAGCCATTTACAAAGCAAAAGGTTATACCGATGAATGGATAAAAGAACGCCTCCAATCCATAGAAACCCGTAAGCGACTAACGGAGGAATGGCAAAATCGGGATGTCAAAGAGGGTAAAGAGTATTCAATATTGACCGCCATCATTGCCAAAGGTACTTTTGGCGTGACGCCAACCGAACATAAAAACCTCAAAGGGCTATCCAAACCCAGCCAAAACCTGCGTGACCACATGACACCCTTAGAGCTGATTTTTACCTCCTTAGGGGAGGAACTAACGAGGGTAGAAACCGTAAAAGCGGATGCAAAAGGTTTTGATGAAAATAAAACCACAGCCCTAAAAGGGGGTTATTTGGCAGGCGAAGCGCGAAAAACAATTGAAAGAAAAGGGGGCGAAAAGGTGGTATCCACTGAAAACTATTTGAAAACTTTAAAAGAAACGGATAGCTTACCTGAAAATTCCATTGAGCCAAAAGGATAAAACACATAGGATGCAAATAGAAAAGGGCTTTTCATCTGTCGGCTTTTTTTAGTACGAGACAGGTGGCAAAAAAATAGATTACCTCAAATCTTGTTTTTGAGGTAAAAACGATGTATCTTTATCACTTAATTTACGGCAATTAAACAATGATAAATTTACAAAGTATTACAGCTTTACAACAACAGTTTAAAAACAATCTGTCTTTCACCCAAAAAGACCTCTATGATTTTTTCACACTATCTGCAAAAAAAAAATCAGAAGCTGATTTTTTATGGTATATCTATGAACTCAAAGATAAAAATATTATCAAAACGATAGCCACAGATGTATATCAACTCCACCAGCCCAAGAGGAATTTTGAACCATTCATTAATGACACGCTACAATCCCTTAATACGGTACTGATAAAAGATTTTGCATTATTAGATAATTGTATATGGACAACTGAATGGTTGAATGAATTTACAATTCACCAAACTGTTCGTTCTTATACTGTTGTAGAAGTAGAGGATAGTGCTTGTGAATCTGTTTTCTATCATTTAAGAGATAAAAGTTTCAAAAACGTTTTTCTAAAACCCGATGCCCTTTTGATGAATCGGTATGTTTCAGAAGCAGAAAATCCGATTATTATTCTAAAATTATTGAGCCGCTCGCCTCTTATATCTGTAAAAATTGACAAAAACCAAGCTGTTACAGTCCCTAAGTTAGAAAAAATTTTAGTGGATTTATATTGCGATGAAAGCCTATTTATAGCCTATAAAGGACATGAACAGGAACAAATTTTTCAACGCGCTTTAAAAAACTATACTTTTGATTTTACAACGTTTTTTGCGTATGCAGAAAGACGCAAACGAAAAGTACAACTTATGAGCTATCTACATCAACATTTTAAAGATATTATTAGTGAAATTAGGGCATGATAGATAAAACCTGCTTTACCAAAGAATGGTTAGAAAACTTTAAGCATCAATATCCACAATGGACGATCAATCCTCCTTTGTTGGAAAAAATGCTTTATGCCCTGTCTTTAGTAGAATTATTAGCAAAATATAAGTTGAATTTTATTTTTAAAGGGGGTACAAGTTTAGT
>JAYUQN010000186.1:0-2116 GCA_043756725.1 Saprospiraceae bacterium | reverse complement strand
ATACTTTGTATGAACTCGGTTCGGGACAAGAGCAAAAACTGGAATATCAATACCTCAAAGTGAACAAAGGCGAAGGGCAATATGTGTGGCGCAATCGCAATACCGATACCATTCCGCAATTGGATGAATTTGAAATGGCGCCTTTTCAAGACCAAGCGGATTATGTGCGGGTGACGCTTTTCAGCAATCAATTTGTGCGCACCAATAATATCGCTTTTTCTCAAAGTTTGCGTTTTGACCCGCATACACTTTGGAGCGAAAAACAAGGGATTTTAAGGTTTTTCAAGCGATTTTCAACCAATTCTACGTTGCAAATTTCAAAAAGAGCAGCCCCCCCCGCCCCCAAAGGGGGAGCTGTGACTGCGGCTTGGAATCCGTTTGTTGTTGTTGCAGAGGATGCGCTTGTGGCTTTAAATATGTCTATACGAAATTCCTTGTTTTTCAATCGGTCTAGCCCAATTTGGGATGTAGAATTGGGTCAATTAGACAATCGCAATCGAGGTCTATTTGTTACAGGTTTTGAAGAACGAGGCAGAAGTGAATGGTTTTTTCGCAGTCGTTGGACTATTTCAAAGTCTATTTCACTGCAAAACTACTTTGCACAGGGCACACAATCAAGTTTTACTGAGGGGTTTCAAAACCGCAATTACAGCATCAATTTGGTAAAAGCGGAACCTGAATTGACGTGGCTTTTGAGCAATGATGTACGTCTGTCATTTCAATACAAATATAAAAATGGGTATAACTCTTTACTTGCTCCTTCAGGGAAAACCAAAGGAGAAACCCTTAAAAATCAAGATTTTGCAACAGAAATCACTTGGAATCAAGCGGTCAATGCACAATTTCGAGCAAAATTCAGCTACGTAAAAGTGGATTATGTGGGTGAAAAAAATACGCCGATTGAATTTGCTTTATTGGAAGGTTTACAAAACGGGCGCAATTTTCTTTGGAATTTGAGCCTTGATAGGGTTTTATCGAAAAATATGTTTTTGAATGTGCATTATGAGGGGCGGAAGACGGGGGTTGTGCGGGTTGTGCATGTGGGGAGGGTTGCGGTTAGGGCGAGTTTTTAGTTATAGTTTTCTATCTTTGTAAGCTAAGAAAGCATCTTGAATAATGGCTTTAGATTTTTCACCGCCAAAATGAGGTAATACTACTTTTTCAAATTTATTAAACATAAACCAGTATGTTCGAGAATAAGGCATAATCGGGTCTGTTTTATAGACTAAATCATTAAACAAGTTTCTAAGATTTGTTTTAAAACTATTTTCATTGATTTCTTGATTCACTATAAATGAATCTAATTCACGTTTCAGTTTGAAGACTAATTTTTCAATTTTTGACTTTCGGTCATAGATTAAACCTCCTCGATTGAGCTTACAAATACTTTCAGTTGTTATACCTTTTTCCGTTAAAGGTTTCCACTCACCTTTTGAGTTGATAATGAAATGAGATTCAACATCATCAATTTCAGGGTTGAGTAATAAGGAGTTTTCTGCAATAAAATGCGTCGTTTTTATATGATTAGAAGCAAAAATACATTTGCCTTTATCATCGATAATAGGATGATAAACTCTTACACCGTTTATAGTAATGGGAAAGAAATTGGATTTATAACGATTACATATTTCACAAATGAAAAGGAGATTACTCCACTCATAAGCCAACCAATAATAACCTAAATGCGTTTTATCACCTCTCAATAGAATTTTGGGTCTATAATGATCCACACGAAGAGCAGCCCCTGCTGATGTATTCGTTTCACAAAAAGCACATTTTCCATGATACAATTTTTTCAATACCTCAAGACAGCCATCTCGATAATAGTAAGTGCTGAAATTATGAACATTTTTCTCAATTAAAGTTTGAGCTATTTTTTCAAGACACTTATCTGATTTAAGGCGTTCGGGTATATTATCAAAGTCTTTTTTGACGCTAATCATAAATACTGAGGGGGTGTTTTAATCAAATAAAGTATCTGAAAATGTGGCATTGCTGAGTTCGAAGGCTTTCAATCGTTCATCAATGTCTTTATTTTCAAGGATTTCACTCATCGTATCTTCTGTTTTTAAAGCGGATTTATTTTGATGTGTTTCCGCTGAAATTTCATCTAAAT
>JAYUQN010000185.1:0-2117 GCA_043756725.1 Saprospiraceae bacterium | reverse complement strand
GGGTTTTAATTTTTTTTGAAAAAAAAATTAAAACCCAATCAAAATTTCTCAAAAAACTTACCCTAAATCTGCGGCATCTTCAAGGCATTTCATATTCTTTTACACTTATCCGCCAACCAAGCCTTCTCTTCCTCATTCAACGCAGGCGACAATTTTTGATTCACCCGCTTATGATAAGCATTAAACCAAACCTTTTCAGAGCGTGTCAGCAAAGAGACGTCTATCAAGCGTGTGTCAATCGGAAAAAGCGTAATAGTATCAAATTTGAGAAACTGCCCAAACTCTGTTTTTTCAGCTTCTACAACCAAAACAAGGTTTTCAATACGGATGCCATATTCTCCATTTTGATAAAAACCGGGTTCGTTGGAAGAATACATGCCCGCTTCGTGCGGCGTTATGCCCCTTGCCCCCAAACCCGTCATAAAACCTTGCGGCGGTTCGTGTACGTTCATAAAAAAACCTACGCCATGCCCTGTGCCATGTCCAAAGTTTAAACCGTGTTGCCAAAGATGCATTCGTGCTAAGATGTCCATTTGCACACCCTTTGTCCCTGTCGGAAATTTCAAAACGGCTAAGCTAATATGTCCTTTCAAAACAAGGGTATAATTGCGTTTTTGCTCGGCTGTGGGTTCGCTTAGGGCAATTGTGCGGGTGATGTCGGTTGTGCCATCAAAATATTGACCGCCTGAATCCACCAACAAAATACCTTGTTTTTGTATCATAGCAGATGCCTCATGCGAAGGATGGTAGTGATTGATAGCCCCATTGCTTTGATAACCGACGATGGCTGTAAAGCTTTCACCGAAATAGTTAGGCTGGTCGCTGCGGAACTGTGCAATCATGGAAGCCATTTCATATTCACTGACTGTGCGTTTGTCCAAAGTCTGTTCAAGCCAACGAAAAGCTTTCAGCAAAGCAACGCCATCTTTCACCATGACCTCCCGCAGATGTTTCATTTCGGTCTTATTTTTCACCGCTTTCATCATGCTTGAAAAAGTATCGGTTTCAACTATTTTAGCTTTTTTAATGCTGTTGAAAAGTTGGAAATTGAGATTGTTGGTATCTATCGCAATAGATTGTTTATCAGTCAGTTGCGCTAAAAAATCATCGATGGTATTATAGTTTTTAATGAAAATATTATCTTCATTGAGAGCCGTTTTAATCTCTTCTGGCACTTGGCTTGGATTGATAAAAAGATAGGCTTTGTCCTTGCTAATCACCAAATGGGCTATGAAAACAGGATTACATTCCACATCAGAACCCCGCAAATTAAGCGTCCAACCAATATCGTCAAGCGTGGAAACGAGGTGAAAATCGGCTTTATTGTCCTTCATTTTAGCCCGAATAGCCGTTAGTTTTTGCTTGCGGGTGCGCCCTGTGAAAACAACATCGTGCTCAAATATAGGGTTATTTAAAAGCGCAGGGCGTTGCTGCCATATAGGTGAAATCAAATCGGCAGTAGTAACAAGGTCAATGCCCGCTTTGCCAAATTTCTTTTGCATGCTGCGTATTTGAGCTACTGAAAACATGGCACCGTCGCAGCCAATTCGACTGCCTTTAGGTAATTGCTCTACCAGCCATTCTATATGTTCAGGTGCGCCTTGCACAATTTGTTTGTGCATTTTATATTCCGTACCTTTCAGTTCCGCTTCACATTGGATGAAATAACGGCTATCCGTCCAAACGCCCGCATGCGAAGGAGTAATAACAGCATAACCCATAGACCCCATAAAACCAGAAATCCAGCGGCGTATCAGCCAATGCTCTGCTGGGTATTCAGATTGGTGTGGGTCGCCAGAAGGGACGATATAAGCCTCTAAGGCATTTTGCGTCATAAGCGAACGCAGCGCGGATAATTTTTCATTAATCGTCATTGGTTTTCTAATTTTTTACCCCCCTCAGTATAAAGGGCTATTTTTATATAAAAGTGATTAAACTGTTTTCGACAAAGTACGATAAGCGAACAAACCACCCACTACACATAAAACGGCTCCCATTAAAAAAGGAGAACCGGGGAAATAAATGGGTGCTTGGTCATGTGTGAAATAGTAAAATAAATAAGTCATTAATAAAGGACCGACTATTGACGTAAGGCTAACGAGGCTTGTCAAAGTGCC
>JAYUQN010000184.1:0-5452 GCA_043756725.1 Saprospiraceae bacterium | reverse complement strand
CAGCCCGTTATATTGTTGAAACGCTCGAACCACAAGCCTACGATTCGTTTTTTGCATGGAACTTTTTTGACGGTATTTTAAATCAAAAAGAATATTTTTCAGCCTACGTTTTTGAAGATGTGGCGGCTGATTTGTTGAAAAAGAACCCCTATATTAAGCGACAATTGGATGAAAAACGGGCGGCAGACCCTAAATTTGCCCAATCTGCATCAGCGCAATTGGATTTTGTGTATAGACTTTCGCCATACCTAGAACCGACTTTGAGGCTTTATCCTGTGGCGAGGATTATGAATTAATTTTTGAAAAGCCAAAGCGACCCCCTACCCCTGAAGGGGAGTACATCCGAAGTAGCCTAGAATTTAGGTGCTTTTTCAAAGTTATATTGATAAAAGCACCTAATTCTAGGCTACTTCGGATGTACTCCCCTTTAGGGGTAGGGGGTCGCTTAATTAAATAAGTAAAAATGATTATTGATACAATCGCCAACGCCTACAAATATTTCGGCGTTCATCCCCTATTTTCAAAGGCATTTGACTATTTAAATCAAACAGACCTTGAAAATACTGAGGGGTCCCGTTTTGACATTGATGGCAACAATTTGAAAGCTATTTTTTCAAATAAAATAGGCATGACACCCGAACAATCTACCGCAAAATTTGAATGTCATAACCGACACATTGATATTCAAGTGTGTATTAATGGTGTTGAAACAATTGGATGGAAACCTCGGACTAAATGCGTTTCACAAAAAGGGGATTACAATCCCGATAAAGATGTCCTGTTTTTCAACGATGCCCCCGATATGTTTTTTCAACTAACCAATGGACAATTCGTCATTTTCTTCCCCGATGATGTCCATGCACCGATGATTGGGGAGGGTGAAATTAAAAAAGTCGTTATTAAAGTTAAAATCTAAAAAATGAGCAATATTAATAAAGCAATTGAAGGGATTATTCAACAAGGAATGTTACCTTTATATTTCAATGCCGATGAAACGGTGAGCGTTGATGTTTTAAAAGCCATCTATCGAGCAGGCGTAAAAGTGGTCGAATACACCAACAGAGGTGAAGCCGCCTTGAAAAATTTCACCAAACTTATTGAAATCCGCAATGCTGAAATGCCTGATTTGCTGATTGGCGTGGGAACAATAAAGAACCTAAAACAAGCCAAAAGCTATATAGCAGTCGGAGCAGATTTTTTAGTAAGTCCTGGTTTTGTTAAAAAAGTAGCAAATTATGCGGTTAAAAATGGCATTTTTTACGCTCCGGGTTGTATGACACCGTCTGAAATAATTGCAGCGGAAAATGCAGGGGTGAAATTCATAAAATTATTCCCCGGTGATATGCTGGGTCCTAAATTTTTAAGCGGCATTAAAGATATTTTCCCGAACCTCCTTTTCATGCCAACAGGCGGCGTGGATACAACGCAAGAAAATATTGGCGGTTGGTTCAAAGCGGGTGTTTGTGCTGTGGGCATGGGCAGCAAATTGATTAGCAAAGATTTGATGGCAGCTAAGGATTATGCAACTATTGAAAAGACTACGAGGGAAGTTTTGGCTTTGATTAAGATGATTAAGAAATAGATTTTTAACTTGAATTAGGATATTAAGGATGTTGAAAGATATTAAGGATTTAGATACCCCCCTCAGTATTTGACAGTTTTTTTGCCTAAAAATGTAAATTTACTGAGGGGGGTATCCAAATCCTTAATATCTTTCAACATCCTTAATATCCTAATTCAAGTTAAAAAATTATAAAAAAATGAAAAACCTACTTTAAAATGAACGAACAAATTGGGAAATATCGTTGGACGATATGCGCGCTCCTCTTTTTTGCTACCACCATCAACTACCTCGATAGAGCCGTTATTGGTTTGGTAAAAACCTATTTAGATGCTGAATTTCAGTGGACAAAAACGGACTATGCCAATGTTACCGTTGCTTTTCAAGCGTCTTATGCCATCGCAATGATTTTTGCGGGACGCATAATTGACTGGTTGGGTACCAAAACGGGCTATGCTTTATCTCTCGTCACGTGGAGTTTCGCAGCAATGGCGCATTATTTAGTGGGTTTAGGCAGCAATTTTGGTTTTATTATGGCGAGAATCGGGCTTGGCGTAACAGAATCGGGTAATTTTCCCGCAGCCATAAAAACGGTTTCAGAATGGTTTCCTAAAAAAGAACGGGCGTTGGCAACGGGCATATTCAACTCGGGAACAAATGTAGGGGCTATTGTCGCACCTTTAATTGTGCCTTTTTTAGCTGTCAATTATGGCTGGCGTATGACTTTCCTTATTCTTGGAGCAATCGGTCTATCATGGTTGATATTTTGGTATATGTATTATGATACGCCAAAAGACCATAAATATTTGACAAAAGCTGAATCTGATTATATCCACAGCGATAAAGACGAAGTGGTGACAGAAGCTTATGCTGCAGAAAAAGTGGGTTGGTCAAAATTGCTTGGGTTTAGACAAACATGGGCATTTGCTTTGGGCAAATTTTTAACTGACGGTGTTTGGTGGTTTTACCTCTTTTGGTTGCCCGATTTTTTGAAAGAGCAATATGGTTTGACAGGAACAGGTTTATCATTACCCATTGCCACAGTGTACATTATTGCCACTTTTGGCAGTGTTTTTGGCGGTTGGTTGCCTATGAATCTCATCCAAAAAGGCTGGGAAGTTTTCAAGGCTCGCAAAACGTCTATGCTCATTTACGCTTGTTGTGTCGTGCCTGTGGTTTTTGCACAAGTAACAGGTGGTTATAATATGTGGTTTGCTATTGGCATTATTGGCTTTGCAGCCGCAGCGCATCAAGCATGGAGTGCTAATATTTTCACAACGGTGAGCGATATGTTTCCTAAAAAGACGGTGGGTTCGGTGACGGGTATTGGTGGTTTTGCAGGCGGGGTTGGCGGTATTGTGGTCTCAAAATGTGCGGGTTGGTTGTTTGATTATTATAAAGGTTTAGGCAATATTCAAACAGGTTATTATATCATGTTCATTATTTGTGGCTTATTGTATCTGGTGGCTTGGGGAATTATGCACCTTTTAGTGCCGAAGATGGAGAAGGTGAATGTTTAAATTATCATTATCCTTTTATGAAAATAAATTTGTTTCATTTAGAAAATCTATTAATTTTGTAAAAAAGTAACATGGCAAGAGACAAATTTCATCAAGAAGTTAGAACTGCGCTGGAGAGTGAAGGTTGGCATATAACGGATGATCCGCTTTATTTGAAAATAGGGCGTATTCCGATTCATATTGATATTGGCGCAGAAAGGATAATAGGCGCAGAGAAAAATGGTGAAAAAATAGCCGTAGAAATAAAAACATTTGGTATAATATCTTTTATAACAGCTCTTTATGAAGCAGTAGGTAAATATATTATCTATCGGGAAGCCTTAGAAATACGATACCCTGATAGGGTTTTATATTTGGCTATTCCTACGGATGTCTATAAGGACTTTGGCGAGGAGCCTATTGTTAAGAATACTTTTGTCAAATATGATTTTAAAATTATTCTTTATGAACCTAAAAATGAAATAATCACATCATGGATAAAATAAAAAAATATCAAAAATATATATTAGAAATCTTACAACCCTACACGGAAATACGCTATTCTAATCTTGATGCAGAGAACAAACTCATAGCCGATAAAGAAAATCACCGCTATCAAGTTGTTACTATCGGATGGGATGAGGATGGCAAATTTGTTCATGATTGCCCTATGCACATAGACATCATCAATAATAAAATTTGGGTGCAGCGCAATATGACTGAAATAGATATTGGAAAAGAATTGACAGATAGAGGTGTACCTAAATCAGATATTGTTGTTGGGTTTTTCTCTCCTAAAATGCGAGAATATGGTGAATATGCCATTGCTTAAGTTGAATTTTTGATAGTCAAAAGCCTCTGTACAAATCATGCAGGGGCTTTTAAACTTTATATTCGTACAACTGATTCGCTTATAAATCTATGGCTCAATTTTTTCTGTGAAACTTCTGTGATAAAAACCCTGTTACTTAGTAGCTTAAAATTTTATCAAAATCAGAAGTCTATGAAAATCACCTTTTGCATATCCCTCTTTTTGAGTGTTTTTACTTTTAAAAGTATCGCTCAAAATGATTCACTTTTCCTAAAAACTACGGCTGAAAAAAGCCCAAACCGCCTAAAAGCTATTCCCTTGCCCGTTGTTTTTTATACGCCCGATACCAAATGGGGCTATGGCGTGGCTTCTTTACTCACTTTCAATTTCAAAAAAGACAGCTTGAATGCTCGGCGTAGTAGTGTGACCGTTGGAGCCGTTTATACCCAATTGAAACAGTTTTTGGCGTATATTCCGTTTCAATTGTTTCCCCAAAATCAGAAATATTGGATAAGTGGAGAGGTCGGTTATTTCAAATATATTTTCAATTTTTTTGGAACAGGCAATGACGTTTCACCTGATTATATTGAAAAATACGATGCAAAATTCCCTCGTATTCGCTTAAATCTGTCTCAAAAAGTAACACAAGGCTTGTATGTGGGCTTGCGCTATGCGTATGACGATTTCAATTTCACAAAACGAGCGGAGGAGGGGATTTTGATAAAAAACACCCTCACGGGTTCTCAGGGTGGACGGGTTTCGGGCGTGGGGGCTATCGTCAATTATGATACCCGAGATGCGCTTTTTTCACCCACCACAGGTTGGGTTGTCGAAGGACAGCTTTATACTGAGGGGGGGTATACGGGCAGCGATTTCAACTACCACCGCTTGGCAGTGGATGCATCAAAATACTATAAACTTGGTGAAACAGGTGTTTTAGCTTTCAATGGTGTGGCTTCGTTTTCAGTGGGTGATGTGCCATTTCATCAAATGCCTGTGATTGGTGGCACTAAAAAAATGCGGGGTTATTTGGAGGGCAAATACCGTGATGAGAACCTTCTGATGCTGCAAACTGAGTATCGTTTTCCTTTGTTTTGGCGGTTGGGTGCGGTAGCTTTTGGCGGTTTGGGCGAGGTTTCAGACAAGCCTTACAAGTGGAATTTCAGCAATATCCGCTACAATTTTGGGGCAGGGCTTAGGGTTATGATGGATAAAGCACAGAAAATCAATATTCGTGCGGATTATGGCATTGGTTATAAATCAAGTGGATTTTATTTGACGATTGGGGAGGCATTTTAGAAAAAATGTCCCCCCCTCAGTATTTTTACAATATAACCTGCCTTTTTACTTTTCCCGAAACGTTATTTCACCAAATCCAAAACCTCTGATTCGCGCTCTCGGTCTTCCTGAATGTCGAGGACATATGAGTGTTTGTTGTTTGCTTCAAATATATTTTTCACCCTCTTGCTATTTTCTATTTATCTCTATATATTTGTCGATAATATAAAATTAACCCACATAAAATTAAAAAAAGGCTATGATTGATCAAGCCGTTTCAAATACCATAACAAGTCTCAATGA
>JAYUQN010000183.1:0-2120 GCA_043756725.1 Saprospiraceae bacterium | reverse complement strand
TCTATTTCAACCGCTTGATTATCATTCATTTTAGTATAATCATAAAAACCACGTAGGGTTTTACGCCCTAAAAATTGTGCTTCTACTAAACGCTTTTGTGTAACAGAAGGTTTGTAGCGGGAGTCGAAATAGGTGTTGCGCCATACACTTTCTGTAACGGCATAATTGACATCGTGCCCAATCAAATCCATCAAAGCAAAGGGTCCCATTTTGAAACCTTTATCCGTCATGGCTTTATCTATTTCTCTGAAATCGGCAATGTTTTCATCATAAATTCGTAAGGCTTCGCTGTAAAAAGGACGGGCAATGCGATTGACGATGAACCCGGGGGTGTCTTTAGCAACCACGACCGTTTTACCCCACGATTCAACTATTTCAACCACTTTTTGAGTCATTTCTTGAGAAGTCTGCAAGGCAGGAATAATTTCAACCAAAGGCATCAAGGGCGCGGGGTTGAAAAAATGAACGCCGATAAAACGCTCTGGATTCTGACACGCTCCTGCTAAGGCTGTAATAGAAAGCGACGAGGTATTTGTTGCTAAAATGCACCCCTCAGTAACATACAGTTCCAACTCTTGAAAAATGGCTTTTTTAACTTCTAAATCTTCAATAACGGCTTCAATAATGAGCGCACAATCGCCCATACCTTCTAATCTATCCGTCGTTTTAATGCGATTGGTAATATCAGCGGCGCCAATGAGTGAAATTTTACCTCGTTCCGCAATGCGGCGAAGGTTCAGACGGATGGTTTCAATGGCACGTGCCATTGCCACATCATTGGCGTCATATAACACCACTTCATTACCTGCAATGGCAGCCACTTGTGCTATGCCATTACCCATGGCTCCTGTTCCGATTATACCGATTTTCATTGTTTCTGTAGTTGCGAATTTATTCGCAACGTATTTTATTTTTTATGTTGCGAATAAATTCGCAACTACTTTGAAATCCAAGAGGTGGGATTAAGATGTGTTTTTTCCAACCACACCTCAAAATGTACTTCCGATTCGTTTGAAACTGTGTTAACACCCGCTTTCCCTATAGTCTGGCGGGTTGTGACATTATCGCCTTTTTTCACCCAAACAGAGGATAAATTGGAATAAACAGAGTAATAATTACCATGCTGCACCAAAACCACATTGCCTAAACCGGGCAAACTCGACACAATGGCAACCGTTCCGTTAAAAACAGCTTGCACATTGGCGTTAGGTTCCGTGCGAATATCTATGCCATTATTGATAGCAGTGACTTTATCTAAAACTTTTTGCTTGCCAAAGCCTCGCACAATAGCCCCTGTTGCAGGCGGTGGCAATCTGCCTTTATTGCTTCTGAAATCACTGGACAAAGCCAAATTTTCAGATGATTCCGTAATGACAACTTCTGGTTTTCTGCTTTCAACAACGATTTCTCGGTCTTCCTGCTTCTTATCTTTTATGCGCATACGGGCTAATCTTTCAGCTTCATCATGGGCTTTGCGAGAGCGTTCTTCGGCAGCACGGCGTTTGGCTTCTATTTCAGCATAAATCATTCTTTCGATAGCGGAGTTGAGCTTTGTGCTTTGCTTTTCTTGTGATTTTAGCTCTCCTGCAAGGCGGCGTTCTTCGTCTTTCAGTTCGTCAAGCAGTTTATCTTTATCTTTTTGTTCCGTTGAAAGCATCAATTTTTGATGCTCATTGGTGTTGGCTAAAACGATTTTTTGCGATTTTTTTTGGGTTAAAAGGTCTTTTTTCGCCACTAAAGATTTTTGGGTTGCTTCAATCAAATTAGCTTGTCGTTTGCGAAATTTATCGTATTGTTTGAAATATTGCCAACGGCGATAAGCATCGCTAAAACTATTGGATGACATTAAAAACAGCCAAGAGTTGTTAGGCACTTTCATTTTATAGGCTTTGCGCATCGTAAGGGCGTACTCCGTTCTAAGGCGCAAAATATCGCTACTTAAGGCTTCTAAAACGCCTGCTGTACGTTCAACAATTATGTCAGTTTCATCTATTTCATCGTGGAGTGTATTAATAAGCGCTTCTCTATTTTCAATTTGACTTTGAAGGGCTTCAAGGCGGTCACGGGCAGCGACACGGGTTTGTTTGGTTTGTTTGAGTTGCGACGTGGTGTTTTCTATT
>JAYUQN010000182.1:0-2121 GCA_043756725.1 Saprospiraceae bacterium | reverse complement strand
TGAAATTAGCGGGTAGTTTAAAAATTGTAAAACACGCCACAAGTCTTGGCGGTGTTGAAACTTTGGTTGACCATCGGCAGAGTGCGGAAGGCGTGCATTCCATGAGTCCACCAAATTTATTGCGTATTTCAGTAGGCATTGAAAATATAGAGGATTTGATTGGGGATTTTGAACAGGCGTTTTTAACTTGAATTAGGATTTGTAGGATTTTAAGGATTTAATAGGATTTTAGATGTTGACAAGCGCACACGTCAACATCTAAAATCCTATTAAATCCTTAAAATCCTACAAATCCTAATTCAAGTTAAAAAACAAGTTTTCAATTGAAAATTACCCCCCCTCAGTATTTTGACTTAAATTTGCGAAATTTTTTACCAAAATAAGAACATAATTAAAAATCAATAAATTATCATGGCAAAATTAAATTTTGGCGGCACTATTGAAAACGTCGTCACACGGGAAGAATTTCCGCTTAGAAAAGCTAAAGCGATATTGAAAAATGAAACCATCGCCGTTATCGGTTATGGTGTACAAGGACCGGGTCAAGCGCAAAACTTGCGGGACAATGGCTTCAACGTCATCATTGGACAACGCAGCCCTTCAAAATCTTATGACAAAGCCGTGAAAGACGGTTGGGTTCCGGGTGAAACGCTTTTCAGCATCGAAGAAGCCTGTAAACGGGGTACTTCTGTTATGTATTTGCTATCAGATGCAGCTCAAATTGCGGCTTGGCCCATCATCAAACCGTTTTTGACGAAAGGCAAAGCCCTTTATTTCTCTCATGGTTTCGGTATCACGTACAAAGAGCGCACAGGCATTATCCCTCCTGCGGATATTGACGTGATTTTGGCAGCACCCAAAGGTTCTGGTACGTCTTTGCGCCGTATGTTTTTGCAAAAAAGAGGCTTAAACTCATCTTATGCCATCTTCCAAGATGCAACGGGTAAGGCTTATAATCGGGCTATTGCATTGGGTATCGGCATCGGTTCGGGCTATTTGTTTGAAACGAATTTCCAGCGGGAAGTTTTCTCGGATTTGACGGGTGAAAGGGGTACTTTGATGGGTTGTATTCAAGGCGTTTTTGCAGCGCAGTACGATGAGTTGCGTAAAAGGGGTCACACACCATCCGAGGCTTTCAATGAAACGGTTGAGGAATTGACACAATCTTTGATGCCATTAGTGGCTGAAAACGGTATGGATTGGATGTACGCCAACTGTTCGACTACTGCCCAACGTGGTGCATTAGATTGGTGGAAAAAATTCCGTGATGCCACTGCCCCTGTTTTCAAAGAATTGTACGATTCCGTAGAAAGTGGCAACGAGGCACAACGCTCCATTGACTCTAACTCTAAAACCGATTACCGTGAAAAATTGGAAATCGAGTTGAAAGAATTGCATGATTGTGAAATGTGGCAAGCGGGAGCGACAGTTCGCTCTTTGCGTCCTGAAAATCAGGAAAAGCCCGTTAAAAAGCCTCGTGCTAAGGCGATGATGGTGTAAATTTGATATTTCAGATTTCACGATTTCAAATTTCACGCTGAAATTGCTAATCTGAAATTTGCAATATAAAATCTGAAATCAATATTTAGGTGTCTGACGATTTTGAATTGTCAGACACCTTGTTTTTATGGGGAAGTGGGTTATCTTTGCTTTTCAATAGAATTAGGATGCTAAGGATTTAAAATGATGCTAAGGATTTTTTCACCTAAACATTCCTGTTCAAATGGTCAAAATACTGAGGGGTATCCTTAGCATCCTTAAAAATCTTTAGCATCTTAATTCAAATAAAAAAATCATGCAGGAAACACCACCACAAGCCTACATCAGCAAAGTCCACCTAAAAGGCTACAAAAGCATCCGTGATTTGGAGATTGACTTCAAGCCAGGGCTTAATATTATTATTGGTCCTAATGGGAGTGGGAAGACTAATTTTTTGGAGTTTGTAGATGCAGCTTATCGCTCAGATTATACGCCTTTGATTGAAGTTGGAAAATTTGAATGTGAAATTTTGGGTAACCCTTTCTCAGTAAAATTAGATTGTTCAAGTATATGGTTATTAAATAAACCTTTTGCAGATTATAGAATCGTTAAAACAATTACAACTGAAAATAAAATTTTTAA
>JAYUQN010000181.1:0-5458 GCA_043756725.1 Saprospiraceae bacterium | reverse complement strand
ATAGC
Organism: Saprospiraceae bacterium; assembly: GCA_043756725.1. GTDB lineage: Bacteria > Bacteroidota > Bacteroidia > Chitinophagales > Saprospiraceae > JAAFJT01. The sequence continues at coordinate 5,453 of JAYUQN010000181.1, read as the reverse complement.
CCAGAATGAAAATTTAAAGATTTTGATAAGCGCCAGTTGAAAAACAGCGGTTGCCAAGCCGTACATGATGCGTTTTACCCAGAGATTTTCCATTATATCTTTTTAAAAATTAAGAGGATTTGTAATTGTGGCTCTAAAATAGGTATTTCACCGTATTTCAAGTAGTTTTTTCATAAAAAAGAAAAAACAGGGTAACACCTCTGTGCTACCCTGTTTGAAAATTTGTATAAATTAAAAAGCCTCCATCCGTTTATTTATCCCACCAAACACGACCGTCAGGCGTATCACCACCACCGAGTTTACCTATAGCACCTTGATAATTTGCACCATTGAGGTTTGGTTCAGTGGTTGGATAAACATAGCGACGTGGAATCTGCTTACTTGAATTGATGGCTTTAGGAGTAGGAGTTAAAACAGGGAAGCCTGTACGTCTCCATTCAGCCCAACCTTGAGAACCACGAGGATAAAAAGTCATCCAACGCTGTGTGCCAATTTTTCTCAAATCATCAGCAGTACCATCAAGTTTTACTTTGGCATCCGCAATATAGGCATCATAAGCTGCTTGGGTAAACACTTTCCAGCCTTCAAAGGATGCTTTAATACCTGCATTGTACATATTAGCAGCGTTTTCAGTCGTCCAACCACGTTTTGCAGCTTCAGCACGAGCAAGGAAAACATCAGCAGCTGTCAAGACATCATAAGGAGAATTTTCTTTGCGGTAGCTTGCTTCAAGTACGAAAGACCAAGCAGGGTTTGCCGTTGTGAAAGCGATAGCATCTGCACGAGTTTGTCCATAAGGAACCCCTACAACCGCACCTGCAGCACTTGGATGCCCAAAGACTTTCATACGTGGGTCACTGATTCCTTTCATCGTTTTTTCCATCACATCGCTGATTGCTAAGTCTTTACGTCCATTGTATTCTTCAAACCAAACATTTTTGAATGTACCGCCAGGGAATTTCAATACGGCATTATCAGCATTGGCTTCAATAAGTCCACCTGTTACAGCTTCTTTAAATTCAGAAGCTCCAAGAGCCGCATCTACTTTTGAAATTCGTAAAGCCAAAATAGCTCGTTGAGAATTGGCAAATTTTTTCCATTTACCCATATTTCCAGCAAAAAGAATATCACCCTTCAAGTCACCACCATCAAATTGAGCAGCTGCTTCTTTCAATTCTTTGAATAAGCCTTTGTAAATATCTTGCTGAGAATCATATTTAGGCTGTACCACTTTTTCACCAATCAAGGCTTCAGAATAAGGCAAATCGCCCCACATATCCGTCAAATGAGAAAAATAATATACTTTCAAAATACGAGCTGCTGCAATCTGATTGGCATTAGAGCCACTTGAAAGTGCTTTGGCTTTATTCTCACCCGAGTTAACATCTACGATGGTTTGCAAATCTTTTAAAGATGAAAAATAAACATCATCCCAGTTAGGAAATGTCGAAGCATAGATAGATTCTTCTGTGTATTGCGTTTCAGAAAAATACTGGCAATACAAGCCAGGAATCCAAACTGCCATAGAGCGTGTTGCTTGATTACTTGCAATAGTACCCATACGGGCTATGCTATTGGTCAAAAGAGCAGAAGTAAGCGGGTCGGTCACTGCATTTGGGTTGGCGTTAATATCGCCAAAATCAGCGATTTCGCAACTAACTGTAAACAACAGAGCCGATAAGCCTACGGCTAAAAGCAGTTTATAGAAATATTTTTTTATCGTAACCATCATTATTTTATATTTTAAAGTGAAAAAATTAAATGTAATGTAAAAATACTGAGTGGGTAATTTTACACAAAACATAATTTTTAAAAATTAGAAACCTACTTTCACATTGAAGCCAAATGAACGGGTGCCTGGTAATTGACCATTTTCACCATACGTATTTGAAATTTCAGATGGGTCAAAGTCTTTGGTCTTAGCATAAATCAACCACGGATTTCGGGCAACCAATGAAAGAGTTACGTTTTGAATACCTTTTAGACCCATTTTTGCAACAGGCAAACGGTAGCCAATACTTAATTCACGCATTTTTACGAAATCAAGGTCATAGATATGTTCTTCTGCAATACGGCGACCACGGAATTGGTGAAAATATGCATAGGCATCAACATATTTATCAAAAGGCTTACCATCAGCGGTAACAGCAACAACATGAACGCCCCCGCCATCTGCAACAGCTGCACGCACGTCTTTTCCTTTATCATTAGTTGCACCTGTACGCTCTGTCAAGCCAGAAAAAGTACCCCAAGCATCAGATAATGAAAAGAATTTACCACCTTTTTGGAAGTCAATATTAATATTGGCTACAATGTCACCATAGCTAAAAGTATTTAAGAACCCCCCTGTAAAATCAGGTAAAACACTACCCAAATAAGTATTTTGGGCAACTACGAAAAGCCCTCCTGCATCAACTATCTTATTGCCGTTAGCATCTCGCCTGAAACCGCCCCCACGCAGTTGACCCCATTCAACACCATTTTTATGCACCAACCGTACACCAGAAGACGTACCAAAAGTACCCGTTTCTTGGATATACTCTTGTGTACCTGGTGCTAATGAGTCTATGGTAGAAGTATTTTGAGCAAAATTTAAGTTAATATCCCAATTAAATTTCTGCATTTTTACAGGTGTGGCTGAAAGTGCTATTTCTATACCTTTACGGTTCATACTGGCTGCATTAATCAATTTAGAAGAATAGCCGCTTGTACCAGAAACCGGAATACTCAAAATTTCATCTTTTTTATCTTCATTATAGTAAGTAAAACTCAAGCCCAGGCGGTTGCGGAAAAAGCGCAAATCGAAACCACCCTCAATAGAAGAGGAAAGTGATGGCTTAATAGCAGGGTCTGGCAACTCGTTTGGAGTAACCATTGTCAAATCACTACCCCACTTGGTACTCAATGGGAAAGTCGTATTTATAAGGTAGGCTGCTATGTCAGAACCAACTTTTGCCCAACCAAAACGAACTTTACCATAAGATAAGGCTGGAACATTTTTAATCAATTCGCTAAACACAAAACTACCACCTAATGAAGGATAGAAATATGAGTTAGTTTCGGTCGGTAAAGCTGAAGACCAGTCATTACGAGCAGACCAGTCTAAGTATAACATATCTTTGAAACCAAAAGAACCACGAGCATATAAACTACGGACTTCTTTGTAGCGACGGAAATCGTTGATACCGATAGGTGTAGTAACAGAGTTACCCAATGTGAAGAGATCAGGAATAACCAAACCATCTACTGTATTTTGCAAATTTTGCTGTAATTTATCTTTCCGAATATTACCACCTGCATTGGCTTCAACGCTTAAGCTGCCGAAGCGATCACTATAAGTTGCCAGAGCTTCATAATTGTCTTCAGCTTGTATTGATTGTCCTGTTTCATAAGACGCATGGAAACCTGTCTGCGTTGCTGATTGTTCAAGAATAGATTTACCCTTATATTCGTAATCACGGCTGATTTGGTCTTTACGAATGAAACCTGCTATCTTGAATTTATCATTTAGTTTAAAGGTTAAATTAACATCTCCAAACAAACGATTGCGGAAAAGTTGGCGATTGAGATTATCATTGAAAGCAAAGAAATTGTACCAATAGTTGCCTCCATAAAAATCTAATGGTGACGCCAAATATGCGCCTGGATTATTATGGTTCCAACTTGATAAATAACCTTCTGGCGATTTTAAGCCTTTCAATTCTTTCACCTTACTCATATCCAAATTACGATGAAACCAAGAACCGAATGAGCCTGATGTTTGATTGGCATAAGCATCATCAATCAAACCTGTTAGTTTATCTTTTACGTAGTTAAGGTTTACACCCAGTGTAAAATATTTACCCAAATCAATACTGTTTTGAGTTGAAATTATATACTTATTGAGTGAAGTAGTGGGTGTTAAACCTTTAGTATTCTGATTTGTAATTGAAAAACGGGTTGAATAGCTATCACCAACTTTTGAAAAAGCGATGTTGGTATTAGCCGTTACACCTGTATCGTAAAAATCTCGAACATTATTGGGTTGCCCTGTTATTGGCTCCGTTTTGAATGAATATTGAGTACCAGGATACCAAGCATACCATGGAATATGCTCAGAGCCATCAATTTTAGGTCCCCAACTGGCATCATCCGAATAATCATGGTGTTTTTTACCATCAAGAGCCTTCCATTCGGTTGGCATACCTGCTTCCCATTTAAAAACCTGCCAATCGCCATCACCACCAGCATAATTATTTTGATAGCGAGGGAGAATATAGACCTTATCCCAGAACGTAGATTGCGCTACTTCAATACCAATACCAGGTGTTTTTTTTGCCCGTTTAGTTGTTACAAGTATCACACCAGCATCACCACGCTGACCATAAATAGCCGTTGCACTTGGCCCTTTCAAAACGGTAACATTTTCAACATCATCTACATTTAAATCGGATGAATTGACGACAGGCGTACCATCTATTACATAAAGAGGTTCTTTATCTGTCAAAGACCCTGCTCCACGAATACGAATAGCACCTGAACGACCCAATGCGGCAACAGATTGTGAACGCACCTGTACACCCGCTATTTTACCAGCCAAAGCATTATTCAAATTGGTAGGGCGAATAACCGCTAACTCATCAGATTTAACGCTTTGATGGGCGTAAGGCAGAGACTTTTCAGACCTTCTAACGTTCAAAGCACTGATGACAATTTCAGCTAACGTTGATTCCCCGAGCCTAACATCAACGATATTTGACGCGCCCAACGTTACTTCTTGGCTTTCAAAGCCAGCAAAACTAATAATTAATGTTTGAGCAGTTGCGGGAACAGCAACTGCAAATTTGCCATCAACATCTGTAATATTACCAACAGTGGTGCCTTTGACAAGAATACTTGCCCCAACCATCGGGTCGCCGTTACCGTCTTTGACGGTTCCTGTAATTGTTCTTTGGGCTATAGCAAAAGACACTATACCCAAGAACATGAGTAAGATTAATAGATATTTTTTCATACTAAATACAATTGGTTTTAAATGAATAATAAATAAATACAAATTATTTAAATAAGATAGAGCTGCTATTTATCGACACATAAAAACTGTCCATTGTGTTTGTCAATAATCCTTCATGTGTGCACAATGAAATTTAAACAAATCTTAAAGTTTGTCAAATTGTCAACATGCTATTAAAACGGTTGATTTAAAATCAAATAGGATGCAAATTATTAGAAATACAGGAAAGCGTTAAGTGTTGGACAATGAGTTAATTCTGCTTCGACTAAAATTTAAGATTCGTAACTTTAAGTAGGTTAAAGGTAATTGTTTCTTTCTAAATTTGGAATAAAAAGTTAAGAATACGTTAAAATTTTATGGGCTTTCGTCTAAAAATTTGTATACTTGTCATTCAACAACGAGTTGCCATTTGTGGATAAAATCGTTTGATGCCAAAAAATAAAAATAAATGCCCGATGAC
>JAYUQN010000180.1:0-2126 GCA_043756725.1 Saprospiraceae bacterium | reverse complement strand
GGGTTTCCTTGATGCGTGTGTAAGTACCTTGCAACAAAACAATGTCATTGTATTCTGATTTGCCTTTGAAATGCAAATTCATCAGTTCGAACAAAGCGGGCATTTTATTATCAATCAATAAATCAAAAGCTTCTTGCTGTGCCAAATTGCCAAAACGTTGGGCATATTCTGCTTTCTTTTGAGCATAACTTAGTAATATGGTTTCATCAGGCTGCATCAATTTTGTCTTTTGAAAATACAAAACCCATGCGCCGCCCAATAGCAAAATTTGAAAAGGTAAAAGCCATAAATAGGATTGCTTGAAATAATCGCCGATACCCCCCTCAGTATGCGCATCAAGCCAAGCCTGTAAACCGAGCAATGTGGCTAAAGTTAGAATTAAATAGCCCAAAGCACCATAAAAAACCAAGTAGAAAACGGATTTTTTAATGACTTTTGACGGATTTGGGTTGCGAAATACGCCTATAAACAACATAGCCAACATGGGCATAAGATTGGCAAAAGCCCAAAGCCAAGCTGCCATTTCAACGCCTTCAAAAGTGTTGGCAATGGTCATAAAGAGAAACAAGGCGATGATGATGCCTGTGAAAATCAGCCACAACCAAAGGAGCTTTTTCCTTGTATCGGCTAACAAAATCCATAAATTTGATTGGTTTTCCATATATTTTAAGTTTTATTCGTAGCACGGACTTTAGTCCAATGCCATTAAGCTAAGGATTTATTGTTCGATTTATTCGAGGTTTATGTAGAGACGTTGCAGTGCAACGTCTTAGATTGCGCCCATTTTCACCACAAAATTAACACGTTGCAGTGCAACGTCTCTACGTAAACCTCGGTTAAAATTCCTTAGCTTAATGGCATTGGACTTTAGTCCTGTCCGTGAATATCTAATTACCCTAAATTTATCGTAAAAAAGCATTTATCTATTGTATGAATAGGCTGTGTTGATATTCACGGACTGATGAGTTTTGATAATTAAATCTACCGTTTGACTAACCACGTCCTTTAGGGCGTGGGCAAGAATTTCAGCCCTATTTTGGCTTTAGCCGCTCACCTTTTTTAACAGAAAAGATAAGCGGCTAAAGCCAAAATAGGGGTTTGTCCCCAGCCCCCACGATAAATCGTGGAGTTAGTCAAACGGTAGATTTAATTATCAAAACTCATAAGTCCGTGCTACGGCTAACTATCGAAGCGCAAGCCACAAGCCCGATTTTTCCAAATGCAATTGCGTCTCCACATTCGGGCATTTCTGATTGGGTTTGCGATTGCTCTCTGGAACAACAAATTCATAGACCAAAGCCGTCACGGTCACCCCCTCAGTATAAAGCACCTCTGCCACCGTTTTGGGCAAGCGGTTGATGCCGCGACCATACCAAGCACTCGCTTCATTCTTACTCACATTGGTTCCTTGTTGACTAAAAGCATCGGTGGTAACGATAAAAACAAAAGTCCGATAATAGGCTTTTGAAGGCATGACGAGCCGTTTGAAATAGTCCAAATAACCGACAAAAGACGCGCCTATGGGCGTATTTGACCACCGACTGGCATCCATGCGACACGTATAATCGGCATTGTATTGCTCCATCTGAGTCACCAAAGCAAAGCCATTGGGGACAGACAAAAAGGTGCGGTAGGTATAGCCTTGTTTTTCTAAAGCTGCACAGAGTTTATTAGCAATATCACCTAATTTTGTTGCTGAGATGAAACTCGAACGTGGAATTTCACGTGGCGAACAACAAGGGGGGGGAGGGAAAGGGAATTGCGCTTTTAAAAAAGCATTACGGTTTGGGTCTTCTTCCCATTCTCCAACATCTATTTTGAGAGACTGTTCCGCTCTTAACCAACCCAATTTAATAGCTTCTCGACGGTCATTGGCTTTCCAAAAGGGGTGAGTTGTGGGTAAAATGTCTACTATTTTTTGCGCTTCACCGAGCGAAGAAATACCTTGTATTTTTGCTAAAACATAGCCCATAAATTGGTCTGCTTCTCCTTCTTCTACGCCTCGCCGCTCGTCTGTCAAACTGTGTTGATGGGCATGATGCCCTATTTCATGCGCAAGGGCAGCATAAACTTCTAAGCGATTGGCTTTTTCAATGAAATTTTGGCTGTAAAATACATAACGTTTC
>JAYUQN010000179.1:0-2126 GCA_043756725.1 Saprospiraceae bacterium | reverse complement strand
GTAAATCTTCCGTTACTATATCAACAGAGCCTTGTATGTCATTCTTGGACGTAATTGAAGTTCCTGTATTAGTGATTAATGTGTTGTTAAAATCTATTTCAACGGCATATTGATTTTGTTTTGGAATAGACGATATGTGTTTCACCGTGCCTTCAAGAACGGCAAACTCTGCAAAAGGGAAATTGTCTAATTTTATAATAGCTTTCTGACCAATTTTCAACTTTCCAGCCCGTTGTGTTGGCAACAAAACTTAATTCTAATTCGGCTTGTCATGTGCATCAAAAGCCACCCCCTCAGTAATTCAACGCCCATTTCAGTTAAAAACAAGGTTAATCGGGCTATCAGAATAAGATAAACAAAATTAATGTTTTGAAAATTGACGCCAAAATCAATTGTGGATTGCATCAAAAAAGGAAGTGCCAGTTGAATAACACTACTAATAAACAAACCCAAAATCAATTGCTTAATAATTTTTTTGTAAGGCTTAAAATAGGCGAATAAATGGCTAAACCGCCTTTTCGATGAAGTAATTTCATCTATACTTTCAAGTTGAAAAAATTTAGGAGAGGGTTCTAAAGCAAGGACAATGCCCTCATCCGATCCTTCGTTGTAATTCTTTTTACCTATCCAACCCCGCATAAACTCATCTTTTGAGTAGGTAATGAGTCCATAAGCGGGGTCAGCTAAATGAATTTCCAAATCTATACTTTTTTTCTTTTTTCTTTTTTCCAAAAACGATTGTTTGGGCTTTACTTCTCTCACAATGACAAAATGTCTTTGTTTCCAATAAGCAATACAGGGCAAAGGCACATCATGCGCTAACATATCGAAAGTGGCTGCTACGGAAAGTGATTGCAAACCAATCATTTCCGCAGCTTCGGCAATACCCGATATAGAGACCCCATTGCGTCCAATGCTTGTTTTGTCTCTTAAAAAATCTTGTGAATATATTTTACCGTAATAATGCGCTATCATACGCAGACAAGTTGGTCCACAATCCATTGTGTCAAGCTGTCTGTAAAAAGGGAATTTAGCCATAGTGTTGGTTGCTCGTTTGTTTGTTTATTGGTCAAATTGTTAGATTCGTGTGTAATTAATTATCTCTAAGGTCGGGGTAATTTTTCACCAACGAAGCCTTTAAATCGTGCATCGTGCCAAAAGGTTTTTGGTCTTTAAGGGGCCAAGATGTATAGACTTTTTCTACATTCAATTTTTTATCTTCTATGATTTTATAGACTGAATACGCCCTTTTAGCTTGGTCTCTAATCCCTTTTTGTGGAAACATAACCAAATCGCCTACAAATAAGATTTTTTGTAGTGGAAAATAAAACCATAAATATTCTTGAACATGGTCGGTAGTTTCGCCACCTTCAAAAATAATGACTTGATTATCTTTGTCTTTTATGATTAAAGAATCCTTTGCAGCTATGGCTTTTACTTGCAATTTCGTAGGGGAAATAGTATTATCTGGTTTCAGCGTATGGCTTGATTTTAACAGTTTTTCAAAATAAGCAATGTTCCCTTTAGTTGTAATAATTTGTGTATTGGCTTGAACCAATGTGGCAAAACCGCCTGCGTGGTCGGGGTGATGATGGCTTAATGCAAGGTATTTTATCGGCTTATTGGGAAACTGTTTTTGTAAACTTTCCCTTATTTCTTTTACAATCCCTGTATTTTTAGGCGCTTCAAAAACCATTAAATAATCCGAAAACTCTGCTACTAAAACTTTATTGTCGTAGTCCAAAAGTTTTATCAACCACAAATTATTACCTAACTTTTCGGTTTCTAATTGAGGTTGTTTAGAAGTTTCTATGTATGTCCATGTAGGGCTTAAATATTTGACAATATTGGCATTCATGGAGTCTGAAAAATTGAATTTCGTATAGTTTAGTGTTCTTTCGGGCATACTTTGTTCAATTTTTGAATATTTTTGAGGTACAAAGAGCTTATTCTCAATTTTTTTATAATTGCTATAACTGACTTCATCTAAGCAATCGCCATACAAATCGTGATACACAAGCGTATTTATTTTATCAACTAAATTGGTCTTTTTATTGATAAAACAGTTGTACTTTTTACTAAGCCCATCCGTCCACGACAAAATATGGTGGTCTTTTGTAGAAGAT
>JAYUQN010000178.1:0-5473 GCA_043756725.1 Saprospiraceae bacterium | reverse complement strand
AATACTGAGGGGGGTATTTAAACCTAATAAACAACTTCGTCTTAGAATGATGGACGATTATTTTATACTGAAAACGGTGCAAAATGCCGAAAATATGATGCCTTTGGCTTCATCAAGTCACGCAGAGCGTGATGGCGCAAAATGCGCTCACTGAAAGCATGACTGAGGGGTCGGTGTCTGACGCTTTGAAAGCGTCAGACACCTTAGTTTAGCTTTAATACCCTGGATTTTGTTCAATCTTCAAACCTCTATTGGTATCTATTTCACGTTGAGGAATAGGTAGTAATAAACGATTGGCATTGACATTTGCTTGCAATTGCGCCAAAGTGGGTATCGGTGCAGGGTATTTACCATAGTGGTTTCTATACTCAATAGCAAAATGATTTTTGAGGGTTTGTTCTGCCGTTATGGTCGTCATTGTTGTGTTGAAACGCAGTAAATCGAAATAGCGTTGGTTTTCAAAAGCCAATTCAAAGCGGCGTTCATCGGCTAAGGCTTTTTCAAACAGTGCCACTGTTGTGACCGTTGCAGGTAAATCGGCAAGTCCTGCCCGTTTTCTAATTTGATTGATTAATGCAATGCTTTCAGGTGTAAAACCTTTGGCTTCTGCCATCATCAATAAAACATCAGAATAACGCAAAACGGGCCAATCACCTTCACCATCATCGGTCAAGACAACTTGGTTTACAAATTTTTTGACATAATATTTTGTTGTCCAAAGTGCCATATTGACGACTTTCCTTTTGTCGGTTGCAATATGGGCAGTATCCATTTCAAAAGTTGGATAATTGTTGCCGTCGCCATCACCATTAATAATAGCTACGCCACTACTGACGGGGGCAAAATCATTTCCAAAGGTTGCACCTAAACCAAAACCACCCGCTTTATAACGGACTGCGAAAAGTATTTCAGCATTCATTTCATTGGTAATAGAAAACACATCGGCATAATTGGGCAATAAGGAATAACCACTGTTGGTTATCACATCTTGCAATTGTGTAATAGCATCGGCTTTTTTATTGCGGGTCAAATACACTTTACCCAATAAACCTTTTGCCGCCCAAGCGTTGGTTCTACCAAGATTTGCAGCGGGTATCGCACTGAATTTTGCAGCACTTAAAAAAGTAGAAGCTGATTTCAAATCGGCTTCAATCAATTTATAAATATCTTCAACCGAAGACCTATTTACTGTTTTAACCTCCGTTGCTGTTATCGGCTTATGCACTAAAAACACGCCTCCATATAAGCGAACCAAGTTGAAATAATGGTAAGCACGGATAAACAAAGCCTCACCCGCCACTTGCTTGCGTTCAGTCTCTGTGATAGGCAGCTTATTCGCGCCTAAATTAAGACTTCCTGCTGCGGGGTCATACGTCACGCCCAACCTATCCAAAATGATATTTGCATTGCGGATATTGTTATAGGTATTGAGCCAATAGGTGTAAACGCCTTGGTGAATTGTGGCAGGGATAAACATATCCAAGTCGCTCAAATCCCTGTTCGGTGCGCTTTGGCTGCCGGGTGTACCCATTTTAGTATTATCGCTCCTCATTTCAGTGAGTTGCCATTCAAAATACATAGGTCTTTGCAACCCATTATAACAGCCAGCAAGTCCCGCATTGAGTTCTTCTAAATTAGAATAATAGGTACTGGTATTCCCATTGGATTGGGGTAAAAGGTCAATCGTATCATTGCACGAAGCCAAAAAACCAAAGCCAAGAAGTAGGAGAGATAGTTCTATATATTTCATTTTAAAAATATTTTAAAGTTTAGAAATTCAAATCAAGACCAAACAAAAACGTTTTACTTACAGGAAAACTGCCCCTTTGATACCCATCTACTAAAGGTGTGTTGTAAGGACCCGTTTGGAACCTCGATTCTGGATTAAGTCCTCTGTAACCTTTTGCCATTTTAAAGAAAAGATTTTGACCCGTTAAATACACCCGCAAGCCTTTAATGCCTGCCCGCTTTGTCAATTTGCTCGGCAAGGTATAACCGACAAGGAGTTCTCTAAGTGCAACGTAAGAAGCATCTTCTACGACATTATCTGTTATCAACCAGTTAACACCATTTGATGAATAACCCGTTTTGCCATCACCGGGGAAGGCTGGACTAAGCCATCTATCCGTGTTGTATGCTCTAACAGTCCGTCTAATTTCAAGATAGTTGGGGTCGCCATTGATTAATGAACCACCTTGTACGCCTTGAAACATAAAATTTAGGTCGAAATCTCTATATTTAAAAGTGTTGGTTATGCCCCATGTGAAATCGGGATAAGGACTGCCAATAACGGTACGGTCATTGGCATCTAATATGCCATTGCCATCTAAATCCACCAATTTTAAACCGCCCGCAACAAGGGCATTACTCAAGTTACTTTTGATACCTGACTCCGTAATTTGCGCTTGTGACAACCAAACACCATCGGTTTTGAAACCAAAAAATTGCACCAATGGGTCGCCGACTTTATTCCGATACAATTCTGTCCGTTCACCTTGATTCAACAAAAAGGCTTCTGTACCCAATTCCAAGACTTTATTTTGCGTGTGTGAAATATTAGCCGATGTTGTCCATTTGAAATTTTTTCGGACGATGTTGTTACTACTGATTTCAAGCTCAATACCATCATTTTGAAGGCTTCCGATATTGTTCCAAGTCTGCGGTACACCCAAAAAGCCCAGCGTAGATTGTCTAAGCAACAATTGGTCTGTCTTTGACCGATACACATCTAAGGCAAGCGTGACCGTATTTTTGAATATTGAAACGTCCAAACCACCGTTGTACTGAAAAGTCCGTTCCCACGTAATATTTTCATTGGATAAAATATCTCTTGACGGTACTTGACCCGTTATAACAGTACCAGTACCTGCACCCAATGAATAATTTGCCGCATACAAGAGGTCAACAAAAGCAAACTCCACGATGCGGTTATTACCCGTTGCGCCATAACTGCCTCTGAATTTCAATTGGCTTAACCAACCCACATTTTTCAAAAACTTCTCTTCACTCGCTACCCAACCTGCGGATACTGAGGGGAAGTTACCCCATTTTTTACCCGGTGCAAAGTAAGAACTGCCATCTGCCCGATAACTGGCTGTCAATAGGTACTTGTTTTGAAAACCATACGTCACACGTCCCAAATAAGACACCAAACCAATTTGGTTTTTTGTATTAAAAGTACCCGCTTGGTCTTTTGTCAATGCCGTATTTAAAGTCGTGATATTATCATCTGTATAATTCAAGCCCGTTGCTTGGTCTGAATTAACGCTTGTTTTTTGAGCCGTAAAACCTGCGAGCAAACCAATAGAATGTCCTTTGATTTCCTTTTTATAATTCAGTGTATTTTCGTTCAACAAGTCAATAAAAAGGCGATTACTATAAACACCTCTGCTCACATCCCCTGCCCTATTTGAATTCTTTTTAGCAAAATCCAAATTTGTGGAATAGGTCACATACGCACTTGCCAATGTTTTAAAATCAAGTCCGGGCAATAGGTTTATGGTTAAATCAGCCCCATTTTGCACCCTATAATCATTTCCCGTCAATTTTCTTGTTTCTGAAACAGAGCGTGGTGTGTTTTGTGCAGAACCAAACGGGTCAACGAGCGTTGCATTCGTCCAAGCCGTACCATCGGGCATTGTACCACTGTATGTCCTTTGGTTAAAATGACGGGGTTGAGCAAAATCTCCCGCTTTTATATCGGCATACAAAGGGTTTTCTCTCACAAAAGCCGCTGTTTTTTCAGTATGACGAACAGGCAACCAAGAGGGGAAGCGCAAAAAGTCTTGTAATTGCTCCGATGAACGCTGTCTTTGGCTGAAACTTGGTGCAATATTGATGGACAACTTCATGCGTTTGTTCAATTGAGCATCAATTTTACTTCTAATATTGTAGCGTTTATACTCGTTGGCGTATATCATGCCTTGGTCATTTTGGAAGCCCGCAGAGAAAAAATATTTCAAATCTTTGCTGCCACCTGCCACGCTCAACTGTATATTTTTAACATTGGCATCTCTTATGGCTTCACGCTGCCAATCCGTTGATTCGCCATCTCGTAAGCCGTTTTCAATGGCATAAGCGGCTTTGTCTGCATCGGTGGCAGGAACGGGTGGTGTTGTAATACTTGGGTCTTTCGCTCGTGTAGCGGCTTCACCGTAGAGGAATTTAACATATTCCGTCGTCGTCATTCTTGAATATAACTTATAAGCCGATTTATAACCGTTTGAAATTTTGAGATTGTACTTTGGTTTCTCCGCTTTACCGCTTTTTGTTGTAATCAAAATAACGCCACTCGCGCCGCGAGAACCATAGATAGCTGCCGAAGCCGCATCTTTCAAAACCTCCACAGATTCCACATCGGTCATATTCACAAATGCCAAACCATCAGGCACAGGGTGTCCATCAACAACAACCAAAGGACTTGAACCCGCATTGATTGAACTCACGCCCCGAATAGTCACTTTGGGGTCTGTACCCGATTCACCAGAAGTATTTTGGATTTGTACACCCGCCAATTTGCCTTGCAACGCTTGGTCTAAACGAGATACAGGCAATTCAGCCATGTTCTCATTTTTATATTTTGCCACCGAGCCTGTTACATCGCCTCTCTTTTGCGTGCCATAACCAACCACGACCACTTCAGTCAATGTGCCTGTTTCTTTCAATGAAATAGAGATAGTCGTCCGCCCATCAAGGGCAATACTTTGTTTTTCATAGCCGACATAACTGATAACCAAAGTACCATTTTTCTCATTATCGGCTAATTCCAATTTGAAAATACCGTTTTCATCTGAAACAGTGCCTTTGGTCGTGCCTTCAAGCACGACACTTGCGCCTACGAGGGGTTCGTTTTTATCATCGGTGATAGTGCCACTAACAACAAATGCAATCGTTTGCACCATGTTGGCGTTTTCAGCTTTAACAGGTTCAGTTTCTTCTTCGATTGCGCCTGTTCGGGTGTCCGTTTTTTTCAATAAAATCCTTGAACCCACTACTTCATACGAAATACTGAGGGGGGTCAATAATTTGGTTAGTACAACCGATAGTCGCTCCGAAGCCACGCTAAATGTGATTTTATTAGCGGCTTTTATCGTGCTGTTGCTAAAAATGAATTTAGCCGTTGTTTGTTTTTCTATATCGGCGAGTATTTTTTTCATCTCCACCGATTGGGCATTGATTGAAACAGGCTGGTTTAGTATATCTTGACTGAAACTCTCGTGAGCGTAAGACATACTACCAAACAATACCAACAAAGCCATTTGAACGAATGTAAAGCGCATAATTTTCTTTAAAACATTTGTGATTCGTAATGTTTTTTCCATAACTTTGATTGTTGTTTAAAATGACAATTGAAATATTGTTATTTTTCTTCTTGTTGAAAGCTTGGACAACGGTTGGCAGACCTTAAATTCCAAAACTCGACAAGCGCAATTTTGAACTGTGAATGTTAGCACATTCATGGTTCTTTTTTATC
>JAYUQN010000177.1:0-5474 GCA_043756725.1 Saprospiraceae bacterium | reverse complement strand
TTGCCCATGTTAAAAATAGAATACCCACAACGATATGGGGTGAAAAAATTGAGGTGTAACAGTCTGTCGTATATGCGTTGCAAGGTACTTCTGTTTGTGCTATAAAAGGAATGAGTGCAAAAGGCAATAATGGGTAAAAGAAACTTAAAATAGCTATTCCAATATTGTGAAAAGGATTTTCTGATTTTAAAAACAACTCAACGAGTAATAAAATAAAAGATAAAATCAAAGGCGTACCAACGGTAAAAATGAGCGCGAAATAATTGGGTGATATGTCGCCTAATAGTTTATAATAGGAAAAGGGCAAAAAAACTAAAGCTGCAATAACGACAAGGCTTACAATCAACCTTTTTCTCAATTTTTTAGACGGCTCATTAATCAAGCCCAAATTTATAAATTCCCACCAACTCCCTATGCCTATGACACCAAATAAGAGAAAAAAAGAGAGTTTATTCCAAAACAAGCCCACCAGCATTACAGCTGCAAAAATGATGGCTGTTAAAGCCCTTTGTTGAAAAGTGGTCATTTATTGAATTTTTGAATTTTATCACTTGAATTAGGATATTAAGGATGGGAAAAGATGTTAAGGATTTAGATACCCCCCTCAGTATTTTGACAGTTTTTTTGTCATTCTGGGGCATCCAAATCCTTAACATCTTTTCCCATCCTTAATATCCTAATTCAAATAGTACCTACCAGCCATGCTCTCCTTTCTCCTGAATAGTAGGCGGTTTTTCATCAATTTTATAATAAGTATCCCGAATATATTTGCCCAAAGCCAAGACTGCCATGAGTGAAATGCCCGCCACTGTCCAATTCATTTTGTCTGTTTGCCCAATTTTTTCCATTTCACTCGGTTTAATATTCATCACATAAAGCGCAACGACTTGCAAACCATTGTTCAAAAAATGGACTATGATGGGAACCCACAGCGAGCGGGTCCAGACTAATAAATAACCGAGCATGGCTCCCAAAATCATACGGGCTAAAAAGCCTTGAAACTGCAAGTGAATAGCACTGAAAATAGCAGCAGATACCCAGACTTGTACGTGTTCCTCTTTGAAAATTCGCCCAATTTGTTGTTGTATAACACCGCGAAACATCAATTCCTCGCCTATGCCGGGGATAACGGCTATCAAAAACACATTGATGATGATTTCATAAAAGTTCTCTTTTGAAATAATGGCTTCAAGCATACCCGCCGTGCTGTTTTCCATTTGCAACATCCACTCGGGCAATGGAAGCATTTTATTGATTTGATAGGCATATTGCACGAACGGCATACTCAAGACCAACCATAAAAAAGCCAAACCAATAACTGCCAAAGTTGGGGATTTATTTAATTTTAAATAAATCCATAAACGGTTTTTATACGCCATATAAGCGGTAGCAAGAGCAGGAACGATGAAAGAAAACACATGGTTGAGAAACAACACCATCCGCATAAAGTTGCGTTTGCCAAGAGGCGTGTTTTCCCCAAGACCTTTCAAAACCGTGGTCATATCTGTTCCATAAATCATCATCGCCAAGCCTTCCATTATCAAGCCTGTTACAAGATTGCCCACCACAAAAAGCCCAAAACTTATGGCGATAACCGCCAAGGGCGATAAATGGGACTCTTGAACTGGCTCAACAGGTGCGTTATCGGGCGAGTGAGAAATGGGTTTGTCCAGATAGTCGTTGTTTTCGTTAAGTTCCATATTTATTACATTTGGCGCAAAGGTACATTTTTTGAAATAGAGAAAAATATTTTTTCAATAGACTTATTCACATATATTTTTTTATCATTTTATGTAAAATTAAGTATGATATGAAATTATATGCAAATAAATTTAATAACCCCAATTTTGACCATCGGAATAGTTGCGGACGATAAAGTGAAAAATTATTTCATGAATTCAAAAACCAAGATACCTCCCCCTTTCGTATTTAATAGGGTACTTATACATAAATTAAACTTTAACATGAATTTTTTAACCATAAAATTTCTTCATTATGAATTTCAAAACCTTAAACTCCTTTCGTTTTTTGGGGCTCTGCTTTTTTTTATTCAGCCTACTTTTTATTACTGCTTGCCGAGACAGGGAAAACATTAGCATTGTAAAATATGACCTAAAGTTTATAGCCCTAACGGACGACAACAAACTTTTAACCCTGAACTCAGATTTGGTGGATAGACCCATAGCCGCAGTTTCGATTACGGGTTTAGCTGCCAGTGAAAAAATGTTGAGTATTGATTATCGTCCAGCCACAGGGCAACTTTATGGTGTAGGAAGTTCCAGCAGACTTTATGTTATCAATATTGAAACGGGTGTAGCACGTCCTTTAGGAGCGGCTGCTTTCACGCCCGCCATCAACGGCTCAGTTGTTGGCATTGATTTTAATCCAACCGTTGACCGAATCCGATTGGTAACCAATATGGGTCAAAATCTGCGCCTTAACCCCGAAACAGGTGGCGTTGCTGCCACAGATGGCGCACTTAATCCTGGTTCGCCTGCGGTATCAGAAGCGGCTTACACCAATAATGTAGCGGGTGCTGCTACCACAAGTCTGTTTACGATTGATGTGAATATGGATAAATTGTATCGCCAAGACCCGCCGAATGCGGGTACTTTGGTAGAAATTGGCTCTTTAGGCGTGAATGCGCAAGGAGCAGTCGGTTTTGACATCACCAACTTCGATTTCGGTTTAGCTGCTTTAACGGTGAGTGGCAGATCGGGTTTATATGTTGTTAATTTGACAACAGGACGGGTCTTGAAAATAGGAAATTTCTCTTCAACAGTTCGCATTATTGGCTTAGCTATTACGACCAATCCTGTGGCTTATGCCGTAGATGGCTCTAATAATCTCTTGATTTTCAACCCAGTCGTGCCACAACCAGTTGGAAAACCTATTACAGGTTTGCAAAGTGGTGAAAATATTTTGGGCTTAGATATGCGTCCTGCCAATGGGCAATTGTATGCTTTGGGTAGCAGCAGTCGTTTATATACCATTAATGCTTCCTCTGGTGCGGCAACGGCGGTAGGTTCAGGTGCTTTCACCCCTGCTTTGGTTGGAACCAGTTTTGGTTTTGATTTTAACCCCACTGTGGATAGGATACGCATTGTCAGCAATACGGGACAAAATTTGAGAGCACATCCCGAAACAGGCGTTATTGCTGCGACGGACGGGGCTATCAATCCCGGTACGCCAACACTTTCAGGAGCCGCTTATACCAATAATTTTGCGGGCGCAACCACCACAACTTTATTTGTGATAGACGGACCCAATAAAAAATTATATACACAGAATCCACCAAACAATGGTACACTTATCAATGCCCTCAATTTGCCTTTCAGCTTTTCAGGCGCCAATGGGTTTGATATTGGTGGTAGTTCTGGCAACGCTTACATTCTTTTGAATGATGAAATAAACGTGAAACTGTATAAATTGGATTTGACAACTGGGCAGTTTACACGCTCTGTTGCTATTCCGGGTTCTTCGATACGGGGTTTTACATTGGGTCTTGGGCTTTAATTTATAGAACGTTGATTTAACTAAATAAAAAAAGCGATTATTTCATACAGAAATAATCGCTTTTTTTTATAGGTTCTGAAACGTATTTTCAAAAATATTCAGCTACTTATACATGAAACGGGGTAAAATACTGAAACCGATAAATAAAAAAATTGTGCGGAGACGTTGCAGTGCAACGTCTCTACGGGTTTTCGTTTAACATTTTCGGAATTTTACCAATGTAGAGACGTTGCACTGCAACGTCTCCGTGCAGTTTTTTATTTAATATTTTCGGGGTTTTACCCCCGTTTCATGTATTCTTTTGAAATGTTATCATCTCTTATCATTCGTTTTATTTTTGATAAAAATATTTTTAAAGAATTTTTTTATAACAATGCGTTGAAGTTTTAATAAAATTTTATATCTAATATGCTGATTTGCAATATTTTAAAAATAATGTATTGTGAAAATATTTTTTATTTTATAATATAAATTAAAAAAGTATCAATAAAATAACAAAAACCAAAAGGTTTATTGATTTCGTATGATTAAATGAGTTTATACTAAAACAGTGTAAAACATTAACGCCCATTTTTTAACTTAAAACTTATTATCATGAAATTCAAAATTTTAAAAAACGCTCGGTTTTTAGCACTTTCCTTTTTTGTAGCAAGTCTTCTTTTCCTCAACGCCTGCCGCAAAGATCATTCTTATGATTCTCCGAAGTATGACATCACATTTGTGGCGCTTACGGACGACAACCACTTACTCACCCTCAATTCCGACGAATGTTCTCGCCACATATACAAAGTAGGCATTACAGGTTTGGCGAGCGGTGAAAAATTATTAGGCATAGATTATCGCCCTGCAACGGGTCAATTGTATGGTGTGAGCAGTCTTAGCCGCCTTTATGTTGTCAATGCTGAAACGGGGGCAGCTCGTGCTTTGGGTGCAGCCGCCTTTATGCCTGCCATCAACGGCACTGTGGTAGGTTTCGATTTCAACCCAACCGTTGATAGAATCCGTTTGGTGACAAATGCGGGTCAAAATCTAAGACTCAATCCTGAAACGGGGGGCGTTGCAGCTACCGATGGCGCGCTTAATCCAGGCACCCCCTCAGTATCTGGCGTGGCTTATACCAATAATAAAGCAGGCGCAGCGACAACCACATTGTATGATATTGATGTCAGCTCAGATAAATTGTTTCGGCAAGACCCTCCCAATGCGGGCACTTTGGTTCAAGTGGGTTCGCTTGGCGTAAATGCAGAAGGGGCTGGCGGTTTTGATATTGCGCCCTTTGATAATATTGCTTTAGCCGTTTTGCGTGTGCGTGGAAAATCTGGTTTGTATCGCATAGATTTGACTTCTGGGCGTGCGCAAAAATTAGGGGAATTAGATCGCCGTTACAATATTATCGGTTTGGCTATTTCTACCGAACCCGTAGCGTATGCCGTTGATGGTTCTAACAATCTCTTGATTTTCAATCCTTTTAACCCTCAACCTGTGACAAAAGCCATTACAGGTCTGCAAAGTGGTGAGAATGTTTTGGGCTTGGATATGCGTCCTGTCAATGGGCAATTGTATGCTTTGGGCAGCAGTAGCCGTATATACACCATCAATGCATCCTCTGGCGCGGCTGCCGCAGTGGGGACTGCCGCTTTCACACCTGCTTTGGTTGGAACCAGTTTTGGTTTCGATTTTAACCCAACGGTTGATAGAATTCGCATCGTCAGCAACACAGGGCAAAATTTGAGAGCACATCCCGAAACGGGCGTTATTGCGGCAACCGACGGAGCACTCAATCCGGGAACGCCGCTTGTTTCAGGGGCTGCTTATACCAATAATTTTGCAGGAGCAACCACCACAACGCTATATGTTTTGGATGGACCAAACAGAAAATTATACATCCAAAACCCGCCAAACAATGGTACACTTACCAACGCCCTCAATTTGCCTTTCAGTTTTTCAGGCGCCAATGG
>JAYUQN010000176.1:0-5474 GCA_043756725.1 Saprospiraceae bacterium | reverse complement strand
CTTTCAACCGACTGGCGACTGCCATTACTTTTGTGACTTCTGAAAAAGGCACACCCACCTCAGCAGCAATTGTTACAGTAGGCGTTACGCCTGCAGGTGCAGCTCCCATTGAGGCTCGTAAAGTCGCTTCTAAACGGCTATATTCCACCGCTTTATAATTGACAGTGAATCGCCCTTTTTTTTCAATACCCACAATGGTTTTGATGCTCGAAGTTGTGCGTTGATCCGATTCGGGCAGCTTATATTGTATAAATTTCACCATCGTAGATGTCAGCATAAAAAAGATGAGCAACATAAAGATAATGTCGGTCATTGAAGACATATTGACTTCAGCTGCATGCTTTTTCTTTTTTCTCAAAGCCATTTTTATGAGTTTTGAGTTATGAATTATGAGTTATGAGTTGAGTGTTAAATCTAACAACTCATAATTCATAACTCATAACTCATAACTAATTTTAGCTTGTAGGTTCTTGCAAGAGGTCAATGAAATCGAACGTGCTCGATTCCATTTTATTCACCACGCGGTCGGTCATGGCACTCAGATAATTGTAGGCAACAAAAGAGAAGATACCCACAATCAAACCTGCCGCGGAAGTGAACATTTTAATATAAATGCCACCCGAAATGGCACTGATTGAAAGACTTTCCTGTGTAGAAAGGTCTTTAAACGTGGTAATCATACCCGCAATGGTGCCTAAGAAACCTAACATAGGCGAAACACCCGCTATGATTGCCAAAACGTTGGTGTTTTTTTCCAATTTGTAAATTTCCAACCGTCCCACATTTTCAATGGCGTGTTCAATATCATCAAGGGGCTTCCCTATCCGCATCAAACCTTTTTCAACCATGCGCGCAACAGGCGAATCCGTACTTTGACACAAAGCCCGAGCTGCACCAATATTGCCATTTTGCACGTGCGCCCGAATGTTGTTCATAAAACCCTCGTCAATTTGAGTCGCTTTTTGAATGGTCATATAGCGGCTGAAAAATATGGCTACTGCTACGACAGACATAATAAAAAGGAGAATCATGACGATTAAACCCAATGTGCTTCGAGAAAGCATGGCAAAAAGGCTTTCTTGCTCTTGTGCAACCGCCGCGACTGCTGGGTTCTGGAAAAACAATAGTATGTTTTGCATAGAACGTAAAGTTTTTTTAATGGTTAATATTCCGTTTGTTTAAGAGAAAAATAGTTTGCACATTTGGAGATTATTAGATTGGCTACCCGAATCCCTAATTTCCACTCATTCAATCGCTACATCTCTTTTCGATACGGGCAAATTTCAAATAATAAACTGAATTTACCGTATTTTATTTTATCTATTTTTTTAAGAAAATGCTAAATTAAGACTTTTGATGGATAATACACCATTATGTAAAAGATAATTTTATCTCAAATATTATTTTTTTTACATTTGACAAAGCACTGATTTCAGTAAGGCAACCTTAACAACCCCTTCTATTTCTTTTTTTTCTTCTGGGCACCGCTTTTTATTTGACTCGGATATTGTGAAAAAGCCTTATCCTCTTGAATTTTTGTCATGGCTACTTTGATAACTGCGGGCAGGCGTTTGGGGGGTTCATCATGCGGCAACCATTTAGCCTCTTTAAATTTGTCTGTTTCTTTAATCGCTATTTCTCCTGTCCATGTGCGCGCACGGAAAAAAAAGATGATTTCAGTCGTACTTTTCAACCGTTTGTGCATCACATGAACCATTTTCAACGCTTTTTTAGTTAATGTAATCCCTATTTCTTCAAAAGCCTCTCTTATCAATCCTTCTTTCGCAAATTCTTCCCCTTCTATTTTACCCCCCGGCAATGTAAAGCCACCACCATTAGCAGACGTTTGGAGTAAGTAGAGCGTGTGCTCACGATACTCCAATAATAACCGTGCGGTTAAGAGGGTTCTAAAACGACGTGCTGCGGGCATAGTGAATAAAATTTTGTTGCGTAAACGGTTTGGTTCTTATTTTAAAACAACTCTCTTTGAAGCAGTGTGCTATATGCTGGTTTGGTGTGAAAACAAAAAACTTACTCAAAGATAAAATTTGTTATTTAAACTTGGATAGTAATGGTGTTTTTTTAAAAAAAATAGTGCTTGTGGCAAATCATTCCCCTATCTTTAAAATCTTAATATACCTATCTCTAACATTCGCCATTTTCAAAAGCACATAATAAAACCCATCTTTTAGCTCAAATCCATTGATTTTTATGGGGTTAAACCCTTTAATCATTTTAACTTTTTCAGATTTCACCAATGTCCCCACATTATTATAAATCAACACTGTGGCGTCTTGGTCTTCAACAGAAAGCGTTCGCAATTCAATATCATCTCTGAAAGGATTAGGCGAGGCTGTCACTGTTTTGAACTGTGAGAAATCAATTTTATCTGTTTCAGCAAAATTATTATTAGGCGATACTGTAACGCTTGCTTGGTTGTTGCCTGCATTCCCATCCGTTTGGTCTAAAGCTAAAATCTTTGTTGTAAGGGTTTTAGGGTTATCAGCATCGAGCGCAAATAAAGGCAATTCTAAAGTCGCTGATTGACCTGCTGCCAATTGCGGTATCACCCACAAGCCACACACGGCGCAATTTGACCAATACCCTGTATAAAAGCCAGAAGATGCTTTTGTCGGTCCACCACCTACAAAGCCTGCGGGAAAGGGTACGTCAACTTTAATATTAGTGGCGTTAATTGACCCGATATTAGTAACTGTGGTAGTGAAAGTCACGACAGAATAAATTTTGAAACTACTTGTTGAGGCACTGAGTGTCACCGCCAAATCCATATCATTTAAGCTCGTTGTCTTTTTTACAATAACGTTGAAACTGCAGGATGATTTATTATTTTGAGCATCCGTTGCCGTATAAGTAACCATTGTTGTGCCCAATGGAAAGACAGAACCCGCTGAAAAATTGCTGGATACTGAGGGGGTGCTTGAGCAATTGTCTGAAACGCTTGGCGCTGTCCAAACAGCCACCGCTGAATTATTATCCGTCAACAAAGTAATATCGCTTGGGCAGTTGGTGAAAACAGGAGCCGTTTTATCATTATCACAAGGATTTATCTCATTTTTAGCCACCGTAACTGTAAAAAAGCAATTAGAAACTAAGGCATTATTGTCCGTTGCTTTGTAGTTAATGGTATAAGTACCGACTGCAAACCATTGCCCCGATTGGTAATTGGCTGTCAAAATAGGGTTTCCGCACCTGTCTTTCGCCGTTGGGGTTAACCAATTTACATAAGCGCCTTCTCCTGCTGTTGTAATGGTGAAATTTTGAGGGCAGGAGACAAATTTAGGGGGAATATCATCGTCAAAGCAAGGGTTGCCATTATTGGGCAGTGAAACAATGGACTGGTCGTCTTCATCGGGCTGCTCATTATTATTAGGCGTAGAATCAATATCTTCTTGTGAAACGCTTTTTATCTGTAAAAAATGGCGAATAGGCGTCGTATTGGTCATGCGCAGGGTCACTTTCAAAGTTACCGCTTCCCTAAATTTTATGATAGGAATAAAGAACGTGCCTGCATTGTGGTCATAATTTCCTCTTGTTGAAAACTGGCTTAAAAAGGTGAAATTGGTGATTTTAAAAGGCGCATCTACTACGATATTAGTGGCATCCACCTCTTCTTGATTGATGACTGTGACGGTATAAGTAATGGTTTCACCAATAGCTAATGTATTTCTATCAATGCTCATACTCATTTCAACATCCACTTTTGTAGGTTTTGGTATTGAAACAGGCGTCACCCCAATCGTGGTTGTGTTATTGCTGAAATTATCGTCTTTTTGCTCCAAAGATTGCACAAGTGCGATATTTGAAACTTGCTTTGAAAGGCTATTTATGCGCGCTTGAATTGCCAAAGTGGTTGAACTACCCGCAGCGAGATTGCCAATAGTCCAGACCCCATTGTTGAAATTGCTGCTCACAGGCGTGACGTAGCTAAAACCTTCAGGCAATACATTTCTGACCGTCAAACCTATGGCATTGAGATTACCTTTGTTTTCAGCTTTCACCGTGAAAGTGACGATATTGCCCACAGAAGCGGTTGCTTGTGAAACCGTTTCAGACAAAGCAATATCCACAAAATTGGTAACGGGATTGGCTTCGGCGGCGGTGAAAAAAACGGGTGTGCCATTGAGCGAAATGTTTTGACTGTTCACATTATTAGCTCGATGAGTATAACCATAATTCCACTCTTTTTTTAAAAACGAATTGCCCAAAGCCGTTGGAAATGAATACGTTGCGTTCGCATCTTCCGATTTATCAACCTTTGTTTCAGCCCAAAGCATGTAGGCAAATGAGCCATCTTTTCCCTTGAAAGCCCCGCCTTGTATGCCCGCAGGCAATGCCATTTCCCTTGTTTTAGCCGCATCAAACACACGTCCAAAAAGCACATCTGTACAGGTTTTTAAGGCAATCCCTTCTTCATTCACTTCTTGTTGATAGCCCCGCCCATAATCGGGTTTCATATAAAAACCCATGACATCAAAATCGTCATTGCTTTCACTATCCGCTATATCATCCGCTATTTTATAAAAATGATTTTGAATGAAATTGCTTTTAAGGCATTGCCAATAGGCTTTCATTACAAAATTGCGCTGCACTAATTGGCTGCCCCACTCTGTTGAAAAAGGCTTACGAGGCACATTGCATTCCGTAATTATCCACTGTTTTTCGGGAAAAGTGCCACCCGAATAGCCATATTTCACTAAAACATCTCGAAATTCATTTTTCACTTTTTCAATCCCGCGAGCCGCCGCATCGGAGTGACGGAAATAGTCGAAAGCGAATCGCGTATTGTTCCATTCCCGCACCGAACCATCGAAATGCGGATAAGAATGGAAGCCCACAATATCAAAATAAGCCCCGCCTTTCAACGGATACTGAGGGGTCACTTTACCGCCATCTGGATTTTCCGTATTGCGACAAACGGCATCTAAAAAGCTCGCATAACCCACGCCCGAGAGCACAACGTAGGCGTCGGGGTCTAAGGTTTTAATGATTTCATAAGAAATATGCAGTAGGCGGTTGAAATGAAAAATTGGGGCACGCAGTTTATAATCGCAAGGGTCAGGGTTTTTATCCCACCAATTGCCGACGGGGTCGCCTGCTTGTCGCCAGCCTTTTTGCCCTGTGAAATCAAAGCCCGGTTCGTTCCAAATTTCCCAAAATTTCACATAAGGCTTATATAATTGCACCGTTTTGTAGAGATAAGCGGCATAAAAATTATTGTCATTATAAGGCGTACCGTTGGCTCCCCCATCCCAAATATCGGTATAAAGGTTTGAAAACAATTCAGATTGCACTTCGCCACCATTTGGGCAAGGGTATTTGGCAGCATCGCGATGCCAATCGGCAGGAAAACCGACGATGGTGGTATTCTCCTGAATCCCCAATGTTTGATACTGTTTTAGAGTATTGACACGGAAATTGAAGCCCCAAACTTCCGTAAAATTGTCTGGAATGAG
>JAYUQN010000175.1:0-2128 GCA_043756725.1 Saprospiraceae bacterium | reverse complement strand
TCCTTCAAACGGAAAAGGAACTGCCTCTTAACCTATCAGTTACCAACCGATTGGGGCAAGTTGTCATGCAACAAAAGATAGACCGTTTAAACAAAGGCAATACAAGCTTAAACCTTGACCTCTCTCATTTGCCTAACGATATTTATCTGCTTCAAGCCTTTGATGGTCATACGTATAAAAGTAAAAAAATTGTGGTAATGCACTGATAATATCGGGCAATACAAGGTTTTTTAATTGATTAGGGTAAAAATACACCCCCTCAGTATTTTTACCCTAATCAATTAAAAACGAGTACTTTACCTTGAAATATTAAACAATTGAACGACATCGCGCTTGCCTTCTGCTTGAATGCGGATAAGATTAACATTTATCCAAGCTTGAAAAAACCAAATCGTTTAGAAATGAAATTATTTCCGACTCCTCTTTATTCTTGCCGAAATCAGTAAGGGAAGGCAGGTTATACATAAAAAAATTCTGAAAATGTGCCATTTCAATGATGGTGGTGGCTAAAGATTTTGAATATTTGTAATTGGGATTGTATTCTAAAATTATTGCCGCTATAACCGCACAAAGGTCTTTATAAGGTTTAAAAAACTGATGCTTATTATCTTCGCCTACCTGTTTGGTCAAATAAGATTTTGACCCTTCTGCAATAATAATTTGATGCAGCAAATTTTCATTCACAAAACTTGTGCTTTCATCATCTTCTACACTTATTCCTAAAATATTGATAACCTTTTTTAGTTTAATAGAGGGGTCGGTTATATTATTTGTTTGAAAAATAATTTGAAACTCAAGCCAAGCCCAATACCAAGCCACTATGTAAAGAAGAAAGCGATGTTTGTTTTCAAAATAGCGATAAACACCCGCTTCGGTTGTTCCTATATCTTCTGCCAATTTCTTAAAAGTAAAAGATTCAAAACCCATTTTATGTACCAATTGAATACCATGTTTAATGATGTTTTTGCCCAATTCCGTTTGTTCGGGATTGCGGAGGTATAAATCTTCATTCATTTTTATATGTATCTGCAATTTCATTTCCTTATTTTTTAATGGTTTTTATCCCTGTATTACCTTAGTTATTTTAACTTCAAGACAAAAGTATTGCTATTATGTTTATTTTATACCGCAAAGATTAAAATATTTTACTACTTTATTTAGTTAAAATAGTATCATTAAAACATATTTTACTATTTTTTACAAACTTTTTACAATTATTTATAATAGTATTACTATCATTTATAAAAAATATTCCTATTTTTGTGCCATTAAAATAAAAAATTAAAATAGCATTTAAGATGGAACTAAAAAATATGTTTAAAGACATCAAAAACGATTTACCTGCCAGCATTGTCGTTTTTTTTGTAGCTGTTCCCCTTTGTTTGGGCATTGCCTTAGCATCAGGCGCACCTTTATTTGCAGGCATTATTGCAGGCATTGTTGGCGGCATTGTGGTGGGTGTTGCAAGTGGTTCTCCATTAGGTGTTAGCGGACCTGCCGCAGGTTTGGCGGTTATTGTTTTAACGTCAATTGCTTCATTGGGTGGTTCTTGGACAGCCTTTTTAACGGCTGTTGTGTTGGCTGGCGTTATTCAACTGGCATTAGGCTATGCCAAAGCGGGTTTTATTGCCTACTTTTTTCCTTCGTCAGTCATTAAAGGCATGCTCACAGGGATTGGTCTTTTAATTATTTTAAAACAAATACCACACGCATTAGGCTGGGATAAAGATACAGAAGGAGATGTTGCTTTTTTGCAAGCAGATGGGCAAAATACATTTTCTGAAATTGCCCAATCACTTAATTTTATTACACCCGGGGCTTTGCTTATTGCCGCTCTCTCATTGGCTATACTGATATTATGGGATACAGTATTGACAAAAAAGCATAAAATATTCGCCATGTTAAATGGTCCCCTTGTGGTTGTGGCTCTCGGTATTTTGATGCATTATTTTTACCAAAACGGTATCCTCAATTTTAGTTTAGAAGCCGACCAAGTGGTAAGGATTCCAGTTCCCGAAAATTTATCGGCTTTTTTCAACCAGTTTACTTTTCCCGATTTTTCAGTTATAACAAACATTGAAGTTTGGAAAATAGCCATCGTTTTAGCCATTGTTGCCAGTTTAGAAAC
>JAYUQN010000174.1:0-5484 GCA_043756725.1 Saprospiraceae bacterium | reverse complement strand
ATAGTCAAGGACTTACCATTTTGATTGGCAGTCAAAACTTGCTCAACGGCTTTATCGTCTGCCACATCTGAGGTGGTCAATTCGCCTAAAAGCTCTTGTTTGGACATATCGCCATTGTTCTCAGGCTGAATGCCATCCACAGCGACCTCGCAATACAACTCACGCGTGCGAAAATCAAATTGAAATTCTGCCGCATCCGAAGGCACGTTTTTAAACAGTTTTTTCACCGCCACCGAGCCGATATAGGTTTGCCCCGCATTGAAAGCGGTTTCGGGGGTGAAACGAATGGTTTGTTGGTCTTCCCAAACCGCTATGCCTGCTACGGCGGGGGTCAGGTTGAAAATAGGACTCTCCACTGCCTTGCCAATTTCCTCTGGTTTGACAAGTTGGGAGGTGAAACGCACACGGACGGGTTGTTGCCGAGAAATCGTACCCGTCGAATAGGCATAGACATAAGCCGCCATAGATTGCGTCATTTTTTTAGCAACAAGTGTTCGGCGGCAAGCAAACACAGAGAGAGCCACGAATGCGATGAGCATCAGGCGAGTCGTAGAAGCATAAGATTTCATCATAATCTAATGAAAATAAATTGATTGTGGAGGAATGGCTTTGATAAAATCGGTGTGTCCTTGCTGGATTGGAAATCAGGTACTAATTTAAGGTATTTTTTGTGAAATGCAAGATTTATTTTAACTTGAATTAGGATTTTTAAGATTATAAGGATTGAATAGGATTTTGGATGTTGACACCAACCACAGATTTGACAGATTTAGCTGATTTTCACTGATTTACGTGTTGACAGTTAGTATCTAAATCCTTAAAAATCAGTTAAATCTGTCAAATCTGTGGTTGGTGTCAACATCTAAAATCCTATGAAATCCTTATAATCTTAAAAATCCTAATTCAAGTTAAAAAAATAATTCCCCCAAAAGAAAACCATAAGATAAATCCATAAATAGTCTAAAAATTGCCAATACATTGTTAAAAGCCGCAAGCGCAACTGTTTCATAGGGTCGCTAAAATAAACTAAGACACTAACGGGTTCTTTCATGCGGGTATAAGCTGTGAATAGAAAAATAATAAAAAAAGGCAAGCCACCGAGGATGTGAAAAAAGTGGATGATTGAAATTGCCCACACATAGTCTCGCATGACTTTGCTGGTATTTAAAAGGTCTATATTAACATTCCAAAGCATTTGCCAGCCGACAAATTGTAGGGCGATGAAAATTAGGGTTAAAATTAAGGTTGCCCATAAGGCTCTTTGATACCCCTCAGTATCGTCGTTTTTATAAAACAGTTTGGCTTTGCGAAGCATCCAACTGCTGCCCGTTAAGACAAGGGTATTGAAAAGAAATAAGAGCGGTATTTTTATCGGTGAAACGCCCATTGTGAAACGTGTGTAGAGATAGGCTCCAGAAAGAGCGACAAAAATCATGGTCAAACCTGCCAAGAGCAGGTACATCATTATGCTATAGGGATGTGTGGGTAATGAGCGAAAGTCATTGACTTGTTGGTTCATAGATTTCCGTTGCGTTAGTCAAAAGAATAGATAAAGAACACATAAGAGAAATAAAAGTTGTGAAATTAAAGTTATCAATCATTTACAAATTAATATAATAAATATATAAAAAATTACCAAGCAATACTTTGATTTGTAAATTTTTTAACCTAATTTTGTTGTTATAATCATGGAAAAGCAAGAAAATAAGAATTTTAAAGCCTTTGGGTTTTTCTTTATTTTCAAGCCCATCCCGCGTAACTCATTTTAACCAAATTTTAAGACTGTGAAAATAATTAATTGCATGCATTCTACAACAGAATGCCCATCGAATTTTACTATTCGATTCCGTTCAAATTTTTACAACCGATTCAATTTATCAACAATTTCAACCACAAATCTGCACGGTTTGATACCTGCCCTTTGTCTGTAAGTCTCATTTTTTGAGCAGGTACTGAGGGGAGGTTTCACCGTATATTTATTTCATCCAAACGAAAAGAAAAACTCTTCCTATAGAATTTTCAACGAAAATTTGTTTTTAATTAAAAATGATGGCGGGTACTATTCTGTAGTATCTGCCGTTTTTTATTTAAACAACTATTAAATATCGCTCTTATTGTCGGGCGAACTATCAACTATCTCTACCCTATTATAAATATCTGAAACTGATATTTTGCAATCTCCAATTTCTACGGTTTCATTGTCCTCAAAGGTTTCAATTTCAATCCATTCACGGTCATTCTCTGTTCGATTAAGAATTCTGACATTAATTTCATCTTGGCGAATAAAAACCAATTGTTTTAGACTGTTTATCTTTTTATAGCACTTTGCTTTCTTCGTTTTGTCAAAATCTTCTGTTGAATCCGATAAAACTTCAATCACGACAGAGGGATTCATGGTGGCTTTCATATTTTTTGTAACGGCTTTGAGTTCATGTTTGCCACACACTAATAGCACATTGGGATAATAATTTTTGCGACATTCTGGTATGAAAACCATTCTATTTTCGGTGTAAACGCTACAATCTTTGTCCAAAATACAGTTTCCAATAAGACCAATCAAATTACTACAAATCTGACCATGTGGTTCAGACGTATAGGACATTTCAACTAAAATGCCATCGTGGTATTCATGCTTTCCTTCGGCATGAAACTCAAATTGCCAGTATTCTTCCAAAGTCATACGCTTTGGGTCTGGGGTATTGCCGTATTGGGTTTGTGATTCTTCAACTAACATAATTTTTCAATTGTTTGACTTAGAAAAATCATTTATGGCTTCTTCGTTACTAACTATCTCCCCCATCAAAGTCGCACTATTCACACTATTTACTTTCACATAACAATAATCCCCTACTTTCAATCTCTCCATTTTAGGAAAAACAAGCATTTTATTTTGCGAATTCCGACCTTTAAACTCCAAATCCGATTTTTTGGAATCGCCTTCAATTAAAACACGAAAGGTTTTATCCAAATCTAATTTATTATGGTCTAAAGCCGTTACACGTTGCAAACGCACGATTTCTTCAAGGCGGCGTTTTTTAACCTCATCGGGTATATCATCCACATATTTTTTTGCGGCAGGGGTTCCCGGGCGCTCGGAGTATAAAAACATATAGGCGTACGAATATCGGGCAAATTCCATCATTGACAGCGTGTCTTGATGCTCTTCCTCCGTTTCAGTGCAAAAACCTGTAATCATATCGCTTGAAATGGCACAATCTGGCAGAATTTCATAAATGCGATTGATTTTTTGCATATACCATTCCCGGTCATACGTGCGATTCATAAGTTTCAAAATACGGCTATTCCCACTTTGCAAAGGCAAATGAATATAGTTACAAATATTTTCATATTTAGCCATTGTGAAAATCACATCGTCCGTAATATCCTTTGGGTGAGAAGTTGAAAAACGAATCCGCAAATCGGGATGAATCAAGGCAATACGTTCAAGCAATTGCGCAAAATTCACCCGCTGTTCGATTTGTGAAGTCAGATGTACGATGTCAGATGCCAAATGTACATTGTTAGTTTCATTTTGTACATTATCCATTGTCAACTGTCCATTGTCCACTGTCCATTGTCCATTATCCGTTGTCAATTGTCCATTGGCAGGTGTCCATTTGTAGGAGTCCACATTTTGCCCTAAAAGCGTTACTTCTCGATAGCCACGAGCAAATAAATCTCTTGCTTCGGCTTCAATACTGAGGGGGTCTCTCGAACGCTCACGCCCCCGTGTGAAAGGCACAACGCAAAACGAACACATATTATCACAACCCCGCATGATGCTGATGAAAGCCGTTACGCCATTGCTATCCAAACGAACGGGGGCAATATCGGCATACGTTTCTTCGCGTGAAAGAAATACATTCACGCCTTTTTCACCATATTCAGCATTTGAAATAAGGTTTGGCAAATCCCTATAAGAATCGGGACCGACGACTATATCCACTATTTGTTCTTGTTCTAAAAATTTGGCTTTCAATCGCTCAGCCATACAACCCAAAACGCCGACTACCATATCAGGTTTATCTTGTTTAAGCTTATTGAAAACACGAAGGCGTTTGCGAACAGTATCTTCTGCTTTTTCACGGATAGAGCAGGTGTTGATGAGTATCAAATCAGCCGCTTCCATCATACGGGTAGGGTGATAACCCACATCGCCTAATATGGAGGCAACGATTTCAGAATCGCTAAAATTCATTTGGCAGCCGTAGCTTTCAATGTAGAACTTTTTACCCCCCTCAGTATTTTCAATAAAATCCTTAAAAATCACTTCGCCTTGACGGTCTTCGTCAATTTTTTTACCTGTTCCGATAATGCCTTCGATTGTCGGATTGTTGTCGTATAAAGTCATAATTTCAATTATTGTTAATTTTATCTTGAAATTTTATTATTTTAAGGGTGCAAAGGTAAGTTTTTTTAATGAGATTTACTGTAAAACAGCTGAAAAAGCCGAAAATACCCCCCTCAGTATTTTCAATAAATTTCACTCAATTTATAGGTCTTATCCACCACAATCTTCCCATATTCATTCTTTTTCACCGTCGCACATTCCGTCACAGGGTCATGTTCAAAAATCAAATACCAACCTTCAGACACGGCGGCTTCTAAAATGGCGGCTTTTTCTTTTAAGGTATCTAAAGGGCGCATGTCGTAAGCCATGACGTAGGGCATATTGATATGCCAAGCAGAGGGGATGGTGTCGGCGCAATAGAAAAAGGTTTTGTCGGCGGTTGTCAATTTCACCATCATCATGGCTTCGGTATGACCGTTTGAAAAATAGACGTGAAAATCGGGAAATAAGGCTATATCGTGTTGAACATCTACGAAACGTAAGACAGCTTTTTCTTGAAGGGCAACAAAATTTTCCTTTAAAAACGAAGGGGCTTCGCGCGCATTGGGTTCGGTAGCCCACTCCCAATGTGTTTTATTTGACCAATAGGTGGCATAAGGAAAAGTGGCAATCAGAGCACCCGTTTCTTTATCCCTTGTTAAAGCGCCGCCGCAATGGTCAAAATGCAAATGGGTTAGAAAGACGTCGGTAATGTCTTCTGGCGTAATGTGGTGATTTTTAAGGCTTTGCAAAAGATTGTCGTCGCCAAAAGGTTCAAAATGGGAGCGAAATTTATCGTCCTGCTTGTTTCCCATGCCCGTATCAATCAATATTTTACGGTTAGCGGTTTCTACCAAAAGGCAGCGCATACACCAAGTGCAAAGGTTTTTTTCATCGGGTGGATTGAGTTTTTCCCATAGTCGTTTTGGCACAATACCAAACATAGCCCCGCCGTCGAGTTTAAAAAACCCTGTTTCGATTGTTGTGATTTTCATATTTTTTTTTCTATGAAAACACGGAGCGGGTCTTATTGTTTTGAGGCTTTTCTTTGAGTTTAGACTTTCTTTTATTTAAGCAAGATTTAGGGTAAGTTTTTTGCGAAATTTTGATAAGATTTTGATTTTTTGAAAAAATCAAAATCTTATCAAAATTTC
>JAYUQN010000173.1:0-16029 GCA_043756725.1 Saprospiraceae bacterium | reverse complement strand
TTTTCTATCTTTTCATACGATGCTGAAAGCGCAACCTTGCCGTGAAATAGTCGGTTATTACCCCGCTTGGAAATGGTACGACCGCCAGCAATTGGTTTCACCCCAGACCATCAAATATGACCACTATTCGGTTATCAATTATGCTTTTTTCAAACCTATGCCCGATGGTACTGTGAAAGGCACAGATGATTGGGCAGATGAAAACTTGCTGCAAGGCAAAATCAATTGGGAAACTTCGCCTCAAAGTCATTACCCGAATACATCAATTGTAGATTTGGCACACAAGGCAGGGGCGAAAATCTTGATTTCTATTGGGGGTTGGTCTGAGTCAAATTTGTTTCCAATGATTGCTGCGGATTCTATTAAAAGACAAATTTTTGCGGCTGAGTGTGCGCGATTAATCGCTTTTTATAACCTCGATGGTATTGATATTGATTGGGAATATCCGGGTTTTGCTGAACATAATGGCACACCTGCGGATAAGCAAAATTTTACTTTTTTACTGAGGGGTATCCGTGACAGTCTTTCAGAACTTTCAAAGCAGACAAATAAAAACTATTTGCTGACGGGTGCTTTTGGCGCCAGTGTTGACCATTTTGAGCATATCGAATGGGAAAATATTGAACCTTTGATGGATGCTATTAACCTAATGACTTACGATTTTTATGGTACTTGGTCGTCTGAAACGGGGCATCATTCGCCTTTATTTGCTGCTTCTGAAAAGGATAAAATGGCGAATACCGATGTTTATACAAGGCTTTTAATCGAAAAATACAAGGTTTCACCGTCAAAAATAAATATTGGTTTAGCTTTTTATGGGCAATCTTTTAAAACAAAAGGAGACCCTACGCTTTATGCTTCTTCGCTTGGTAAAAACGATGTAGAGACGTTTAAAAAGGGTGAAAATTATCATGAAATTGATGCTCTATTGCTTACAAATATTTTTACGGAACATTGGGACGATACAGCAAAAACGCCTTTTTTGACAGGCAATAACGGCTTGAACACCTTTGTGAGTTATGAAAATACGCGCTCCGTTTCAACAAAAGCACAATACGTTGTTGATAAAAACCTGCGCGGTGTTATTGTTTGGGAATTGACGGGCGATTATCTCAAAAATACTGTCCGAAGGGACTCCTATGTCCAAAGGACTCCTTTCGGAGGAGAGGGGGGTATTTCAACCCCTTTGATTGACGCGGTTAATACCGTTTTTTGTGCCGCTACTTCTCGAACAGTAGATTTTATTGAAAAACCAGCGATTTTCAATGAAATACAAACAAAATCAAGCGAATTGGTAAGCGATTTCGATGTTTTCACTGATGAAAACGGGTTTTTAATCCTCAAATTTAATTTGAAACAACGCGCCACTGTCTGCTTGAAAATGCTAAGTGAAAATGGGCAAATTCAGCGGGATATTGATTTGGGCGAAGTCGGTGAAGGCTTTTACGAACGTTGGGCAACCGCCCACAAAGACCTTCCTTCTGGTAAGTATAAAGTCTGGATTGATGCCTGTAATGCTGTTTTTAAGCCGAATAAATCGTTTAAAGAATGGCTAAAAATGTGAGGCGTCTGTGTGGAATTGTAAAAAAATAAAAGGTTGTCTCAAAAGGATTTCATTTAAAATAATATTTCGATAGCTATTTTTGATTTTACCTTTTGAGCAGCCTCTTATTTTTTACTTCTCTTTATAAATTGACAATAATCGGAAACGTTCCCGCAACTACTCACTAAAACTAAGGGCGAGCAAACTAAATTTGGAATAAAAATATTAAATATGTTCAAAAATACCTTATTCGTTGCAGTCCTTATTATTTGTTGCACTGTATCAAGTTTCGCACAGCGCACTTATTCCGAGCGCATGACCGCTACAATTATGCGTGAAAACCCAGATTCTCTACACTACGTCAAAGAAGCGAAAAATAAACGAGCACCCTGGACGTATGAAAATGGTGTGGTTTTAAAAGGCATCGAACAGTTGTGGGAGCGCACAGGCAATGGCGATTACCTGCGCTATATGCAAAAAATGATGGATTTTTTCATCGCTGAGGATGGCTCTGTGAGAGACTATGATTTGGATGAATACAACAGCGACCACGTGACACCCGGACGAATTTGCTTGACGTTATATTCAGTTTTGGGCAAAGAAAAGTATAAAAAAGCGGCAGATTTGATGCGTTCTCAATTGAAAACGCACCCACGCACGAAGGAAGGCGGCTTCTGGCATAAAAAGATTTACCCCCATCAAATGTGGCTCGATGGCTTATACATGGTTGAGCCTTTTTATGCAGAATACAGTCAGATTTTCAAAGAAGACAATTGGAACGACATCGCCAATCAATTTGTGTGGATGGAACAACACGCCCGCGATGCCAAAACAGGTTTACTCTATCACGGTTGGGATGAATCGAAGGAGCAAAAATGGGCGAACCCGCAAACGGGTCAATCTCCCCATTTTTGGGATAGGTCGATGGGTTGGTATGCTATGGCTTTGGTAGATGTCTTGGATTATTTTCCTAAAAATCATCCTCGGCGCGCTGAAATTACGGCTATTTTACAACGAACTGCCGACGCCATTGTAAAAGTGCAAGATACGGAGGGGGTCTGGTGGCAAGTGATGGATAGAATGGGCGACAAAGGCAATTATCGGGAGGCATCGGGTTCCTGTATGTTCGTTTATGCCTTAGCGAAAGGTGTACGGCTTGGCTATTTAGATAAAAAATATAATGCCCATGCAGCGCGCGGTTATGCGGGTATTTTAAAGCATTTCATTACTGAAAATGCGGATGGTTCGGTGAATTTAGAAAAAACAGTCAGCGTGAGTGGCTTAGGGGGTAAGCCTTATCGAGATGGTAGTTACGCCTATTATTTGAGTGAAAAAATACGGCAAAATGATTTGAAAGGCGTGGGACCTTTCATCATGGCGAGTGTTGAAATGGAGATTGCGAAAGAGGAAAAAGTAGGCAAAGGCAAAACCGTTTTATTGGATTATTTTTTCAACAACGAATACCGCAAAGGTTTTGATGGTCAAAATGAACGGTTTCACTACACGCTTGATGATAAACGAGATTCAGGTTTTCAATTATGGGGTAAAACATTTACTGATTTTGGCGCATTGATAAAACCGCTTGAAACAGCCCCCTCCCTATTGAATCTTAAGGCTGCCCATGTTTACATCATCGTTGACCCCGATACGAAGAAGGAAAGCCCTAAGCCTAATTATATGCTGCCCGAACATGTCAAAGCGATAAAAGCATGGGTGAAAAAAGGCGGTACTTTGATGTTGATGGCAAATGATACGTCTAACTGTGAAATTCCGAATTTCAATACCTTAGCAAAGGCGTTTGGGATAGAGTTTTCAAACAAATGCCGCAATTTTGTTAAAAATGATACCTACCCGCAAGGCGAGTTTTTCCTTTCTGAAAACCATCCTATTTTCAAAGATGTGAAACGCATTTTTGTCAAAGAACTTTCAATTTTGAACCTTCAAAAACCTGCGGAAGGCGTCTTGTTTTCTCCTGAAAACAGCACAGATGCCAAAGGTAATACGGGCGACGTGATTATGGCAGTTGCCAAATATGGCAAGGGTCGTGTTTTTGCGATAGGCGACCCCTGGATTTATAATGAATATGTGGGTGGTCGGAAATTGCCGAATGAGTATGAGAATTTTAAGGCAGCAAAATATTTGGCAGCGTGGTTGTTGAAAGGAAAATAACACCCCCTCAGTAAAAATGCCTCAAACGGGGAGCAAATTAGCTGCCGATGACATTAAAAAAATCACCTGTTGGGCAAAAAATGGGTTTGCACAATAATTTCAATTTAACATAAGTAGAATTATTGTGTTAATTTTTTCGCTCACAGAGGCACACAGAGGTTGCACAGAGTTACGTGTTGACAGCCCCCGACCCCAGAGGGGAGTTATGATGCTATCTCCCCTCTGGGGCCGGGGGATGTCAACATCTAACTCTGTGAAACCTCTGTGTGACTCTGTGAGAAAAAATGAACATCATAAATGAAATTATAGTGTTTGTTTTCGCTCACAGAGGCACTCAGAGGTTTCACAGAGTTACGTGTTGACACGTTTTAAAAAAAAGCAATTTCAACATCTAACTCTGTCAAACCTCTGTGTGACTCTGTGAGAAAAAATGAACATCATAATTTCAATTATCCGAATGGTTTTAATGCGGTTGTTGAGTTCCCACCCAAAATCACGCACCACTTTTGTTGATTTTTCAACACAAGCATACTCATTTTTTAAATTATCGGACAATAAAAAAGGCGATGACGCATACTTAACGGTCTTCCCATTTGTAGGCGTTTCATCTGTAATGATGCGGTAAATTCTATCTGCATTTGGGTGAAAATTATCAAACTCAAAAGTGCTTTGCACTTGCAACAACGACAACAAAGCAAAGGGAATCGCCAAGCCCAAACCCATGATGTTGATGAAAGAAAACAGTTTGTTCTTCCAGAGATTGCGCCACGCGATTTTAAAATAGTTCTTTATCATGACTTTGTTTTTTATTGTCAAATCTATACAGATATTCTCATAAAGTCGTACCAAAAAATAAAGTATTGATTATCAAGGTTTTAAATACATGAATTATCAAAACGTGTTCGATTTTGATACACTTGTTGTGCGGTTTTGATACAGTTTTCTATGTAAAAAACGCATGGTTATCTGTTTGATAATCATGCGTTTGTTGTTTTACCTCCCTCAATATTTTGAGCGTTTTACTATTCTCGTAAACTTGGCAAACCTACCCCAGCGGCATCAAAACCACCGTCAACAGCAATTATTTGACCATTAACATAACTCGCCTCGAGGCTGCACAAAAAATAAACGACATTGGCAATTTCATCCACAGAACCATATCGGGCCAACGGAATCGCATCTTTATAAGACGTTCTAATATCAGCACTGTGAACCAATTTTGCCATTTCAGTTTCAACAGGACCGGGCGCAACGGCATTCACCCGCACACCTTTGTTGCCGTATTCAACTGCCAATTGTTTAGTCAAGTGCATAACAGCCGCTTTGCTCGTCCCATAAGCCGTTCTTAAAGTGCTTGCACGAACACCCGAAATGCTGGCGATATTGACAATGCTGCCTTGTGCTATTAAAAGCGATTGGAAAGCCGCTTGGCTGCATAAAAAAACACCATCCAAATTGGTTGCCATAATATTCCGCCACTCTTCAAACGAAATGTCTTCCGCTTTTTCAAACATCGCAATACCCGCATTGTTGACAAGGGCATCAATCTGAAAAAACTGGTCTTTAATTTTAGTGAAAACGCTTTCAACTTGGCGGGAATTCGCCACATCACACAGGAAAAAAGTATACCGTTTTTGACCCTTCAATTGCGTTTTACATTCCTGCAATGTCTTCTTATCATAGTCCAAAATAATTACTTGATACTGTTCTCTGTGAAATCGTTGGGCAATAGCCAAACCAATGCCACGAGCTGCCCCCGTTATGACTGCCACTTTTAAGGATTTGTTTGCTTGCATTTTTAGGAAAATTTTAGTTTTATAATTTTTTGTAAATGTCTCAAATTTATTCCTAAAAATGATTTTTTTGTTTTTATTGAAAATGATATAGCCCGATTCAAGCGGGAGTACCCCTCAGTATTTTCACCCTTTTTAACGTCAAAACGCTTGAATATCGGTTTGATAATCAAGCGTTTGTGAATTTTAATACCACCAGTATTTTTTATAAGAAACGCCTTGAAACTCTACATTTCAAGGCGTTTTTAAATAGTTTAGAAGGGAATTCAAAATATTGACAAGAGAACAATAGTTACCAGTATAAATAACAATTATTCAACATTTGTGGTATTAGATATAGGAACGAGTTGTTTATGAACAGTTATAATTTTCTCATTTCTTAAAACCATCAAAAATGTATCAACTTCCATATCTTCACCATCTTTATCTTTAATGATTGAATCATATTCTTTACTATATATTACATCAAATCCAATTAGCAATTTACAATCGTTTCCGATTCGTGTAATAAATTCTTTATTCGATTTAGCTCCTAAGAGATATAATGTTTCAATGCTATTAGCCAACTTACTTAAATTGTTTTTATAAGCTCGCTCCCCTTCAGTGTTTATTTTAAATGACTTACCAACAATTCTTATAGCAAATTTAGAATATAATCCATCAAAATCTGTACTAATATTTTCATTAGTTTTTCTATGCGCATAGCGATAAAGATAAATTACTAACTTCCTTATTTGTTCATAAACCTCATTTTGATTCCTTTGTCTCGTGAAAACTTTTTCACCAAAAAATGTAAGTTCTTGAATAAAAATAGGGAAAAAAATTCCAGCTTTATCGATATCCATAAATTTCTCAAAGAAATCTCCAATTTTTTCATTCCTCAAGGCATCTTTTAGATAATCTTGTGTAAATTGATCCAGAAGTTCTCTTTTTTCAGATTTAAATAAATCATAACAAATAAACAAATCAATGGCATCTCTTTGATATTTTGCAACATATGATTTTGCCTTTTTTAAAAAACCTCCCGATATAAACGCCATGGACGCATTTACAATATTTCTATTTTGATTATCACTCTTTTGCATTCTAATAATCAATTGCCCATTTTTGATAAAATTTTCTCGTGTCTGATTTTCTTCAATCCATTCGATTTTTGCTCTAAATGTTTCAATTTGTGGAGCTTTTTCTCTAGCTTTATCAATATAATTGTTTAATTTACTCTGAACATCGTATTTTATATAGATATACTCAGAAATTTTTAAAAATTTCTTTAACCAAAGATGAATTTGAGCAACTGTCCGTTCAAATTTAGAAGGATAACGGAAAAAGAAAAACAATATTCCCGCTAATGAAATAGCTATTAAACCAATATTGATAGTAAGGTGTCCTATTAAAGTAAATTCTTCAAATTTAAACATAGTTTTCGTTTAAGTATTTAGAAAGTTCTATTACACATTCAGGTTTGTTACATGAAATTTTAATTGTATTACTTTCAGGGAAAATTCCGTTTATTGTATCAAGAAAAATAACATCTTTACAAAATTTACATTTCACACTTTTGTTTTCTATTGCATCTAAAATTTCTATATTCCTTAGTAAAGCAATAATCTTATTGTCATGAATAATTCTTAAAACTCCGTCTTCTTTCTGCTTATTTTTAATATCCATCTTAAAATAAAAGTATTTTATTAAATTGAAAAACTGATAAGGCGGTCATGAATTTGAGCGGTAAATATACGATATTAATTTATATATTTTTAAAAATAAATTATTTTTTTAAGTATATGAACTTTTTTGCAGTCCCTGGCTCTTGAAATCTTCTCGTTCAAGGAAAGACGCACGGGTTTATGTAACACTTTAGCAGAACGATGTCTTACACACATGCTATTACGAAGCAAAACAGATGAAAATACTGAGGGGGTAAAATACCATCAAATTAATATGGTTCGCAATATTGTTTACAGAGATTAGCCATAAAAGTAAAAGACGGTTATTCATTGGAAACAGCCAAAAAGGAGATTAATGATGTGTGTTTAGCCAACGACATAGACATCCGAGTAATGACCGACGAAGCGACCCGCAATACCGTTTTGAAAAAATTGGCATATAACAAAGCTGCTGAAATAATAACAAGGATAAAAAGCTCAGTATTTTTACTCATTTTTAAAGCCAAAACGCTTGACTATCTATTTGATAATCAAGCGTTTGTAGTTTTTATACCCCCTCAGTATTTCGCGCATTTTTACTCCGTCCGCAACGATTTCACAGGATTCGCCACCGCCGCTTTCACCGCTTGAAAACTCACCGTCAAAAGCGCAATCAACAAAGTCAAGATACCCGCAAAAGCAAATATCCACCAATGAATAGTTACTTGGTACGCATAATCCTGCAACCATTTATTCATGAAATACCAGGCAAGCGGTGTGGCAATTAAAAATGCAATTGAAATAAGTAGGATGAACTCTTTTGAAAAAAGATAGACGATATTGCCCGCAGTAGCACCCAATACTTTGCGAATGCCAACTTCTTTTATTCTCTGCACCGCCATGAATGAGACTAAACCATACAAACCAAGACAGCTAAGGAATATGGCGATGGCTGCAAAAATTTTATACAACTGCGCCAACTGATTTTCCTGTTTGTAAAAATTGTCAATTTTATCATCCAGAAACTTGGATTCATAAACAAAATCGGGAAATGTCAGCTCAAATATTTTTTTAACAGATGGCAGCGTAGCAGAAATGTTGGTGGTTGCCAGTTTTATTCCTGCCTGACTATACATTGTGACGTTTGTGGTAATAAGCAAGGGTGCAATATTTTGGCGAAAAGATCTATCATTAAAATCTTTCAATACACCCACAACAGGGCATTTTATTCGGTCGCTCCACATACTTATTTCTTTATTCAATATGTCTTCAGGATTTTTTATGCCCAAACTGTGCATCAGCGACTCATTCACTAAAAATTCTCTTGTCATTTTAGAAGGTTTCAAATTTCTTCCAGCTATTAAAGGCAACTTGTAAGCTGCTACATATTCGTTATCGGCGAATTTGGTAATGGCTTTAAAATCTGCTTCTTTTAGGGCATGGTTAAATCTGAATGTGCTCCACGTATCATTACCATCTTCAACAGGAGTGTTGGAACTGAAACTTACGGCTTGCACACCGTTTACCGACAATAACTTTTCCTTTAAATAATCCAGCCTGTTGATGCGAAGACTATCTACACGAAAAGGAACATTTACAAGGGCATCTTTATCAAAGCCTAATGGCTGATCCATAAAATGATTCATTTGTTTTACAATGATGAATGTTCCGATAATCAGTGCCTGTGCAATGATGAATTGAAACACGACCAATCCTCTTCTTAATGAAATTCCCTTTGCTGTATTGGCTGTATGTTTACTTTTTAAAGCATTAACAGGACTGAAACGGGATAAAACAATAGAAGGATAAAAACCTGCGAGTGCGGTTACAAGGATTGTTACAGCTAAAAGAAATAAAATAATTTTAGGATTGTTGAGTATGTTGAATGAAAGTGAAAGTTCTAAAAGTTGATTTACATAAGGCAATGCCAGAAGTGTAATAACTGTGGCAAGTATTACAGCACTGATAACTATCAAAAATGTTTCAACAATAAATTGGATTTGCAATTGCGATTTATTACTGCCCAAAACTTTTCTTACGCCAACCTCCTTTGCTCGATAAACGGCTTGAGCAGTAGAGAGATTGATAAAATTTACGCAAGCAATTAACAAAATGAATGCTGCAATCAGCCACAAGACATTGAGCAGTTGACGACCGATTGTTTTGTTGCTGTAATTACCTGTTTGTGTGTCATAATGCACCGCACTTAAGGATTGTATAATAGGGCTATCCTTATTTTCAGATGACTGTACTTTTCTCGAATAGGCTCTTAACTGCTGATTGAAATTGCCCACAGAAGTATTCGGCGGCAACAAAATATAGCAACCAAAACCAGAATTCGTTCTATCCTCCCAATCGGTTGATTTTGCCATAAGGCTGCCTGTGAAACCTGTTCCATAAGCCACAACAAGTTTTAGTGGGAAGTCTGTATTTGCAGGCATGGTTGCAAGAATACCTGAAACTTTTAATACTTCCGTGCCATGCTCAAAAATATAACCGCCTACTTCCAGTTTAAGGGTTTTACCCATTGCTGTTCTCCAGTCACCGAAATATTTTTCTGCAATCTCTTTTGTAAGCAAGACATTATTGGGATCTTTTAATGATTCATACGAACCTGCAAGCAGGGGAAAATCGAACATTTTAAAGAATGAAGGCTCTGTAAAAAATACACCCCTTTGCTCTTTAAATGTTTTTGCTGTCGTTCCATTATTATCAGGTATGAGCAACTGATCATTTTGGCTTGCAAAAATCGGCGCAACTTGTTCTATTTGGGGAAAAGCCGTTTTCAATCCTGTGGGCAATGGAAAAGGAACATCTTTCCCGTAAGAAACAGTTGCTGCATCTGCATGATGATATTCGGTTAACACACGATAGATACGCTCTTTCTTTGAGTGAAAATTATCGAAGCTTGTTTGAAATTGAATTATAATAAATATTATTGTGCATACTGCAATGCCCGCAGCGAGACCTGCAATATTTATCAAAGTATAATTCTTATTGCGAACCAAACTCCTGAATGCGATTTTGAAATAATTCTTTATCATGACTTTGTTTTTTAATTTTTTGAACTTAAAGTACCCCTCCCGATTGTATCGGGATGTACCATAAGTATTTTAATCAAATCTATACCAAAATATAACTAATTGATAATCAATATTTTAAATAAATAAATTATCAAAACGTGTTCGGTTTTGATACAGTTGTTGTTCGGTTTTGATACAGTTCCCCCCTCCGTATTTTGACATAAAAAAGGGAAAGCCGATGCTTCATTTAGAAACATCGGCTTTCATTTTTTCCCATAAAACGATGCACTCGTTTTTACAAAACATCATTTTTCCAACCGTCTAACTCCCTAGTTGTGCTGTTAAAATTAATGCCAACACCTATTTTAATACGATTATCAGCACTAAATGACGCAGCATATTTTTTATCTAAAATTTGCTGAAAAGCAGTTTGGGCATCGCTGTTGATTTTAAACTCTAAAATATAAATATGGGTGGGTGTTTCAACAATACTATCTGCTCGTCCTTTCACACTATGCACTTCGCATTGCATATATAATCCAAGGCATTTGAACAAAATATGTATCAAACCATGATAAAAGCCTTCGACCTGTTGTTGAGTTTGGTGCGTGTAAACATCAAACGCCAAACTTGAAAACAAGGCTTTTAAAATGGTTTCTACCCTTTGCAAATCATTGTCCATAAAGGCTTTGCGAAGATGCCGTACTGTCACACCGCCGCCGCCTGTTGTGTGACCCA
Source organism: Saprospiraceae bacterium (assembly GCA_043756725.1). GTDB lineage: Bacteria > Bacteroidota > Bacteroidia > Chitinophagales > Saprospiraceae > JAAFJT01. The sequence continues at coordinate 5,117 of JAYUQN010000173.1, read as the reverse complement.
TATTGTCAATCAAAAGGGTGTAAGTTGCCATACGCACTTCTCTATTGGGATACGACAACACTAAATCACCGAATTTCGATTTTTCTTTTATCGTCAAATAACCTGTTTGAAATAAAAGCGATGTTATTTCGATATTATCCAAACTGTATTGGTCTAAAAAATTCAAATCGGCTTCAATGTTTTCTAAATAAAAGAAGTTTTGTTCTTCTAATTTTTTGACCAGAAAGGTCGGTGTCCCCGTTGAAAACCAATAGCTTTGAAAATCACGCCCACTTAAAAACAATAAAATTCCAAAAGGATTATAAAGGGTGTTTTTACCATCCCAACTATAGCCATTATACCAAAGTTTAACTTCGGCTAAAAGTTCTAGTCGTGAATATTCGGGAAAAACAGTTAAAACGTCATCAATATAGGTTTCAAAATTATCCTCCAACTCTTGTTGTGTGTAACCTAACATAGTGGTATAAAAAGGGTGTATTGTCAAATCCAACAAATTATTCAATTTAGAGAAAAGAGAAACCTTTGTAAATTTTGATACACCCGTAATAAACAGTAAGCGAATATATACGTCACCGTCTTTCAACGCCCCATAAAATAGTCCTAAAATTTTCTGATTGGCTTTGGCTTTCTCAATATCATTGTTTTCTAAATGGTCTATTATCGGTTTATCGTATTCATCTATTAATATTACAACGGGTCCCTGTTTTTCATAAATCTTTTGTATTAATTCTAAAAACAATATTTTAATACCAGCATTTTTAGACGGAACTAAATTGTATGTCTTGTAAAATGACAACAACATGGCTTTAATGCCTTTTAATAAACCTTGTTCTTCGTAATCTACAACATTAAAAGAAATATGAATAACAGGGCTTTTCTTCGTCCAATCCCATTTATCTTCTATCCACAAGCCTTCAAAAAGGTCTTTACTTCCTATAAATAGTTCTTCAAATGTAGAGAGCAAAAGAGATTTACCAAACCGCCGTGGGCGTGACAAGAAGTACATACCTCCTTGACGACACAATTCATGGATAAACGGTGTTTTATCCACATATATACAATTCTCTTTTCGCAATTTGCGAAAAGATTGACGACTAATTGGCAATAGCTTTCTTTCCATAAGGCAAATATAAGGCTTTTTTTACCCCCCCCAGTATTTAAGCCTAAATTTATTCTGTCCGCAACGATTTCACAGGATTCGCCACCGCCGCTTTCACAGCTTGATGTGCAATCGTAACAGCTGCTATGAAAAGCGTTAGGGCAATAGCCAATATAAAAACACCAATACCTAAATGGATTCTATACACATAACCTTGTAGCCATACATTCATAGCCCACCAAGCTAAAGGGGCGGCAACTGCAAAGGCGATAAGAATTAAAGCGATAAACTCTTTTGAAAAAATGCCTAAGATGCTTTGCATAGAAGCCCCTAAGACTTTTCGGATGCCAATTTCTTTTGTTTTTTGTGTGGCAATAAATGAGACAAGTCCATATAAACCTAAGCACCCTATCAAAATAGCGATGAAGGAAAAACCTCGTATAAACCGTAGAATAATATCTTCAGCTATATAAAATCGGGCAACATTTTCATCTAACCATTCACTTTGGTAAGCATATTCAGGATAAACGGCGTTCCATGTTTTTTCTAAAATCGGTAACGTTGTGGTTAAATTATGCGGATTGAGTTTAACGGCACACCGCGAATAATTGTCGTAATTGGAGACAATACAAACGGGTTCGATGCCGATTCTCGTAGAATAAGCATGAAAATCTTTGACAACACCTACAATCGGTACGGTTTTACCCCAAATCGTCAACGTTTTACCAATCACATCATTACTTGATTTTTCGCCCACGGCTTGAGCAAATTTTTCATTAACGACAGCTTCCATTATAGAATCTGTTTTTTGAAGATTGCGCCCCGTAACCAATTGCAAGCCGAATGTTGACAGGTAATTATCATCGCCCACTTTCACGTTTATTTCATTGCCTTCCTTTTTTATTTGATTGTTGTATTGGTATTCACTTGATATATTTGAATTATAACTCGGCGGTGAAAAACTTAAACTGACCTGCGTAACACCTGTTATTTGCGACAATTGCGTCCGCAGCATTTCCTTTTTTGCTTTATCCGATTTTGGAATATCTAAGAGTAAAATGCCTTTTTTACCAAAACCTAAATCCATATTCTTAGAAAAATCCATTTGTTGTGCTATGACTATGGTGCAAATAATAAGCAATTGGGTTATGAAAAACTGTACCACGACCAAACCCCTTCTCGTAGATATACCCCCGACTTGTCGTGTACTAATTTTTCCTTTTAAAGCTGTAATCGGTTTAAAACCCGATAAAATAAGCGCAGGATAAGCCCCCGATAAAAAGATAATGACAAGACTTAATACACCCAAAAAAATGAATACAGGTATTGAAAACTTCAAACTGATAGTGAATACACCCGCAAATAAGGAATTTACGGAGGGGATCAAAAGTTCGGTTAAAAAAATGCCTAACAAGACAGACAACATCGTAATAATCGCTGTTTCGGACATAAATTGCCAAAACAATTGCGTGCGTGTGCCACCAATGACTTTTCTAATGCCCACTTCTTTTGACCGTTGCAATGCTTGGGCAGTTGCCATATTGATAAAATTGACGCAAGCGGAAACGATTAAAAACAAGCCTACCAAAGCAAAAGCCCATAGATATGCCTTATTCACATTACCACCATAAGTCCTATTATAATGAACATCGCTCAACGGTTGTGCTTGAAAACGATAGACTTTTGCATCACTTTCAGACAAATATTTTTTATTAAATGCTTCAAATTGATTGGTCAATTGTGCAATCGGTTGGTTTTTAGCCATGACGACAAAACAACGCATATCACTGTTGATATTACTCCAATTGGAAGTCGCTTTAGGTTGATAGGTTTCCAACGTTTTAAAAGAAATAAAAAGTTCGTATAACAAATCTGTATTGACGGGTATATCTTTGATAACGCCAGTCACTTTCACGTCTATTTTATTGTTAATCCTTAATATTTTACCAATCGGATTGCCCTTGTCAAAATATTTGTGCGCCAATTTTTCGGTAATAACTGCCACGTTTGGTTCATTCAAAGTAGCCGCAGCATTAGGCGAAAGCCATGTATAATCAAAAATATCAAACAAAGACGGCTCAACAAAAGCTATACAGCTACCGAAAAGATTTTTTTCCTTAAACTTTTTTATCGGCGCATTGCCTGCATCCAAAACAGCAATTTGGGCAGAAGATAAGCCGTTTATCGTGGCTACTTTTTCAAGAAATGGAAAGTCACTCCGCAAGGCTACCCCAAGGGGTAAAGGAACACCTGGTGTGTGTCCAATATCGCCTTCAGGATAATGCGAGTCTGTCACAATGCGGTAGGTGCGTTCTGCCGTTTTATTATCTTGATTATAGCTCAATTGCAATTCCAAAACTAAAAAAATGATAAGGGCGCAAGTGATACCCAATGACAGCCCCAATATGTTTAAAAAGCTATAATTTTTATTGCGTATTAAAATTTTTGCCGACGTTTTTAGATAGTTTGTTATCATGACTTTGTTTTTTACTTTGTTTGATTGAAAACCTTTTTTACTTGAATTAAGATTCTAAGGATTTTTAAAGATGTTAAGAATTTCGACTCCCCCCTCAGTATTTTACCCCTTTTTACTCCGTCCGCAGCGATTCTAATTTTGAAATAATTTTAAACATTCTTTTGATTCTTACCGTTATTCTTATAAATTTGTAAAAATTTATTTCTAATGGCACTACTTTCAGAAATCGAAACATTTGAAACAGAAGAAATTATGTCTGTTAATCATTCTCGAACCATTCAACGTATTGGCACTTATCTTGAGCGATACAATGACCGCTACGATATTTTGCCTGAATTGGAAATGAAGCTCAACGGTAAACCCGTCAAACCTAATATTTCTGTTTATTCCCATCTACCCGAAGATTGGGATACTGATATTATTTTTTTGACAGAACCGCCCATCATTGCCATTGAGGTGCTTTCACCGAAACAAGCCATGACTGATATTACAGACAAAATCAATAATATTTATTTTCCTGCGGGGGTACAATCCGTGTGGATTGTTATTCCGCTTCTGCAAACCCTCACCATTCGGACACCAGACGGTAAAAAAATAACATTTTCAAAAGGCGTTGTAAAAGACCCGATTATCAATATTGAGATGCCACTTGACCACATTTTTAGAAAACATCGTCCTTAATACTGGGGTCACTGCAAAATATTCTCCGTCACTGTCTGCCCATCCAACATCCGAATAATGCGATGACTATACCGTGCATCATGCTCCGAGTGCGTCACCATGATAATCGTTGTACCTTGTTCATTCAAATCCGTCAATAATTGCATCACTTCATTGCCGTTGCTTGAATCCAAATTACCCGTTGGCTCATCCGCAAGGATTAGTTTTGGATTATTGACAACCGCACGAGCCACTGCCACACGTTGTTGTTGACCACCTGAAAGTTGCTGTGGGAAGTGGTTACGACGGTGCATTATCTGCATTTTATCCAGCACCTCCTCTACCCTCTTTTTCCTATCAGCCGCATTCACGCCCGTATAAATCAACGGTAATTCGACATTTTCAAACACCGTCAATTCATCAATCAAATTGAAACTTTGAAAGACAAACCCGATATTATGCTTCCGCAAATCGGCTCTTTTACGTTCATTGAATTTGGCAACCTCAATGCCGTTGAACATAAAACTCCCGCCATCGGAGTCATCGAGCAAGCCCACAATATTGAGTAAAGTAGATTTGCCACAGCCCGAGGGACCCATAACAGCCACAAACTCACCGTCTTTTACCTCAAAAGAAAGTTTGTTTAAAGCGGTTGTTTCTACCTCTTCGGTGCGGTATATTTTTTCTAAATCTGTAATTTTTATCATTGTTTGAATTGTTTTTATATTGAAAATTGTTGTTTTAGTGTATTTTTTTAACTTGAATTAGGATTTGTAGGATTATAAGGATTTAATAGGATTTTAGATGTTGACACCGACCACAGATTTGACAGATTTAACTGGTTTTCACTGATTTACGTGTTGACAGTCTACATTTAAATCT